>CAUSWS010000187.1:0-3229 GCA_963535265.1 uncultured Campylobacter sp.
ATTTTGCCACGCATTTAGCTCATCTAAAATTTCACTCATCACTTCTCCTTTATAGGTAAATTTATACAAAATGTCTTTGGCTCAAGGGTTATCTCTATGCTGCCCTTGTGCGCTTCTATTATCTGCAGACAAAGGTGCAGCCCTAGGCCATTGCCCTTTAGTTTGCTCGTCTTAAATGGTTCAAAGACGATGTTTTCATTTTTTATAGAAACTCCGCTGTCATAGACTATAAATTTATGTTCATTTGGCGTCTTTTCGTAGCTTAGTCTCACCACGCCTTCGTCGTTTTCGTCCTCTTCGATAGCATCGATCGCGTTAAATAAAATGTTTTGAAAGACCATCGCGATGAGGTCAAAGTCGCCACTATAAAGGGCGTCAGGGAAATTTAGCTCAAAAGTTATCTCTTTTGAATACTCATAAAATTTAAGCGCCTCCTCGCACTCGCTTTTGATATCTAAAAAGTTAAATTCCTTTGGTGTGATACTAAGCCCTTTTGTAAAAAGTAGCGTTGCTTTGATGATGCGCTCAACACGCCAGATCCCTTTTTGTATCTGCTCGACGATAGGCAAAATTTTTGGCTCAGCTCTTTTTAAAAGGGTGGAATTTAGAAGCGAGATAGAGCCTATGGGATTTCTTATCTCGTGAGCTAGGTGCGCTGCTACTTGACCCATCGAGGCTAGGCGCTCGGTGCGTTTTTCCTGCGTTATGTCGGTAGCTGAGATGATCTTTTTATCATCTTTGACCACCTTTTTTACAAGATAAATTTGTGAGCCAAAATTTAGCTCGCCCTCATCTTTTGGGACGAAATTTAGCGCTTTGCCAAGCTTTTGTGCCTCGGAGTTTTGCAAGAAAATTTCATCATTTTCATCAAGCACCCAAATGGCATTTGGCAAAATTTCCACGATATCTTTTATAAAACCTTGCAAGCTCATATAAGAAGCTGTCAAATTTTTATACTCACGCTCTATCAGATAGGTCTGCTCTATCAGGCTTTTTAGGCCATTTTGTATATCGATATCACTCACAGCAACTCCTCATAATCTTTTATCTCATAAAGCCTAAGCCGCTCATCTTTTAAGCCCAAAAGCTCGTTGCTAAAGCCACTTTTTGAAAAAAGCGCCACGATATCAGGCTTTATGCCTAGCCTTTCGCACTTGTGAAGGACTAAATTTAAGACATTTTTGCAAATTTTTCGCTCTTTGTACTTTGCTTCGCCGACTATTATCTTGCCATTTATGCTAAAAAGCATGTCTAGCTCTATATTTTTGCTCCAAAATGAGCTTAGCAAAATGCCGTTAAATCCAAGCTTTTTAGCCATTAGCTCGCCGCTTAAAAGCTCAAAGCCAAGGCTTGCATACTCGTCAAATTCTCTTCTTATAAGCTCTAAAATTTCTTCACTCCTGCCCTCTTTTAAAAGGCTTAAATTTGGCTCGATAAACCTAAACCAAAACCTTGAAAAATGGCTGTTGAAGTGAATTTTATCCTCTATCTTATAGGCTCGCTCGCTCTTTTTTAAAATTTGGCGTTTATTTTTTACTCGTGGCTTTTCTTGGCTCTTTTCAAGTACTAAAAAATCCTTGCTAAAAAGCTTTGCATAGACCCTATTTGTCATGCTTTGGGGCAAAATTTTATTTACGCTAAATTTCTTTCTGTCGCTTCTAGCAAGCTTAATGAGAGCCATTTTGATGGCCTCGTCGCTGTCCTCGTCAAAGTAAAACCTAGCCATCAAATTTTTATAATCATCTAAAATTTCAGCCCTGATCGCCTCAAAAACATCGTAGTATGAGCCCTTTAATAAAAAGTCATCAAAAACAAGATGAAATTTTATAACTTCAGCAATACCAAGGTGTTTCATCCGCTCAAATGTCGATTTTATGGCTAAAATTTCGTATCCTTTGTGTGGCGGATTGTAGCATATTTTTAGAAAATTTTAATTATAATCACGCAAAAACTAAAAGGCTAAAGTTGGTAAATTTAGAGCACATTAGAAGAGATATTATTTTAAAAAAAGGGATACATTATTTCGACTACACCGCCTCAGGACTTGCGTATAAGCCTATCGAGGACGAGGTCGCTGATATCTTAAAAACCTACGCCAACACCCACTCGCTAACATCCTCAAACGCCTATAAAACGCAGCTTTTATATGATAACGCTAGAAGCGAGCTAAAGCGTGCGCTTGGGCTTGATGATAGGTTTTATCTCATAGCTACAGGATACGGCGCCACTGGTGCGATCAAGAAATTTCAAGAACTTTTGGGGCTTTATGTGCCTCCAGCTGCTAAAAGAAGGTTTGATCTAAAGCCAAACAACGACTCGCCGCTAGTCATACTTGGCCCTTATGAGCACCACTCAAATGAGATCAGCTTTAAAGAGGCGCTTTGCGAGGTTGAGCGCATCAGGCTGGCAAAAGATGGTGGTATAAATTTTGGGCATTTGGAGCAAATTTTAAAGATAAACCAAGGGCGTGAGATCATCGCTAGCTTTAGCGCCGCCTCAAACGTCACAGGCGTCATAAGCGACTACAAGCAAATTTACACGATGGTTAAGAAATTTGGCGGCATCGTAGCATTTGACGTGGCGAGCCTTAGTGCCTATGCAAATTTGGACTGCGACTACTTTGACGCTCTTTTTATCTCGCCGCACAAGCTTCTTGGCGGAGTTGGCAGTTGTGGGCTTTTAGCCATCAAAAAAGTGCTAGCAAATGACGATGTGCCAAGCTTTGCAGGTGGCGGCACGGTAAGCTACGTGAGTAAAAACTACCATATATTTTTAAAAGACCAAGAGGCACTTGAAGAGGCTGGCACACCGCCTATTTTGGGGCTCATACGTGCAAATTTAGCTTACAGACTAAGAGAAGAGATAGGGCTTGCGACTATCTACGAAAACGAGAGCGAGCTTAGCGACTATCTTTGCCAAAGACTAAGGGAAATTCCAGAACTTATAAGCTACTGCCCACCAAATTTAAAGCGCCTTGCCATTTTTTCATTTAATGTAAAAAACGTAGCTCCATACGAGCTTTCAAAAATTTTAAGCAAAGAGTATGGCATACAAACACGCGCTGGCTGCTCGTGCGCAGGCTCATACGGACATGATCTTTTGGGGCTAAAAGAGGATCCAAGCTTCACCCATAAGCCCGGCTGGGTGAGGGTCAGTCTGCACTATACGCATACCTTTGAGGATATTGATTATTTGGTGAGTGCGATCAAGAAAAGTATCGAGAAATACG
>CAUSWS010000188.1:0-3208 GCA_963535265.1 uncultured Campylobacter sp.
TGCGTTGTTTGTGTAGTTATATCTGAAACTGAAGCCATAATCTCTCCTAAATATATCTTGGTATTACTAGCTCAAGCAAGCTTTGTTCCGCTTGAGCGTTTTCGCTCTCGTCGCTTTGATTTGAGCTATATTTGTTTTTTGCTTGTTCTCTTTTTTCTTGCCTTTGGTTTTGGTCTGAGAAATTCATCTCAAGCTCGGTAAATCCCATATTTACAAGGCTGTTTTTAAACTCAGCTTGGTTTTGTAAAAAGAGGTTCATCGTAGCCGTTGTAGAGTTAAAATTTACATGTAAGTTATTGCCGCGATTTACCATCGTGATCTCGACCTCGCCTAAATTTAGCGGGTTAAGCGTGATGTTAAAGCGAGTGATCGGCGCTTTGTAGTTTTGCACCTGCTCTTTTAGCGTAGAAGAGAAGTTGCTAAGCGTCTCTTTTATCTCAGCCTTTGTCTGAAGCTGGTGTTTAGCGCTATTTGCGATATCTTTTACCATTTGATTTAGCTCTGATTTATTATCGCTACTAAATGTCTCTTTGCTCTCTAAATTCTCATTTTTTTGCTGTTCTCTCTCAGGGAATAGTAGCGACTCAAGAGTTGGAGCTTTTTGCGCCTTTTGCTCGTGTAAATTTACCTTTACTTTTGGCTCTTTTGGCTGCTCCTCTGGCTCAACATCCACTATCTCATCATCAAGCTTTACTTCGCTATCTAGCTTTTTAGGCTCTTCTTTGACTAAATTTTTAACTTCATTTGTTGGATTTGCCACGACCTCTTTTAGCAAAGTATCAAGCTTTACGACCTCTTTTGGCTCGTTTTTGATGATAGTTTGCTCGACCTCGTTTTTTAGCTCTTTTAGGTAAAAAGGCTTCTCCTCGGTCTTTATAGGCGTGAAAAATTCCTGTTTGCCCAAATTTTTAAACATCTCGTTTAATTTAGGCACATCTTCATTTGAAATTTCGATATTTTCAAGGCCAAGGTCAAATTTCTTAGCAAGGTCGATAAGATCGCTAACGCTTTTAACATTGCTAAGCTCTTCGACGTTCTCAGGGACACTTAAGAAATTTGCTATTTTGTCGCTGAAATTTGGAAATTTACTTACTTTTTCATTGCCATTTAGAATTTCTAAAACTTGCAAAAGCTGCATGAAATTTGCATTTTCATAAAGCTCATTTTTTGTATCTTCGTCCAAATTTTCTTCAAGTGCGGCTGAAATTTTTGCCACGCTTTCGTTTTGTGCCTTCTCTATCGTCTCTTTTTGGATATCAACAGTTTTTACTATCTCTTTGACATCCTTTTCGGTGATCTTTTGACCGCTATTTGCCTTGCTCGCAGCTGCGTCTAAAACCATAGACAAAAACTCGCCGTTGTTTTGAGACTTCTTCGCAGCCGCAGGCTTTTTAGTAGCCGCAGGAGCTAGCAAATCTACGTTGTTTTTCGCTGTGTAAGCTTGCATTTAATCCCTTTAAATTTAAAAACTTAACGCTTACATGCAAAATCTATTCCAAAAATTAATTTCTTGATATCAGCTTAAAATTTATAAAAATTTGGCTATAATCTGCCCCTATTTTAAAACTGATAAAACGAAAATATCAAACTAATAAACGGAGAAAAATTTGGAAAAGATACGAAATATAGCTGTCATCGCGCACGTCGACCACGGTAAAACAACAATGGTTGATGAGCTTTTGAAGCAGTCAGGAACATTTAACGAGCATCAAAACCTTGGCGAGCGTGTAATGGATAGCAACGACATCGAAAGAGAGCGTGGCATCACGATCCTTTCTAAAAACACCGCCATTCGCTACAAAGATACAAAGATCAACATAATCGACACCCCAGGCCACGCCGACTTTGGTGGCGAGGTAGAGCGTGTTCTTAAGATGGTTGATGGCGTTTTACTACTTGTCGATGCGCAAGAAGGCGTTATGCCACAAACTAAATTTGTCGTCAAAAAGGCGCTCTCACTTGGACTTCGCCCAATCGTCGTCGTAAATAAGATAGATAAGCCAGCAGGCGATCCAGACCGCGTTATAAATGAAATTTTTGACCTTTTTGTCGCACTTGATGCAAATGACGAGCAGTTAGAATTTCCAGTCGTTTATGCAGCTGCAAAAAATGGCTACGCAAAGCTAAAACTAAGCGATGAAAACAAAGATATGCAGCCACTTTTTGAGACTATCCTAGCTCACGTACCAGCTCCAAGTGGTAGCGACGAGAACCCACTTCAGCTTCAAGTTTTCACGCTTGATTATGACAACTACGTCGGCAAGATCGGCATTGCGAGGATTTTTAACGGCAAGATAGCTAAAAACCAAAACGTTATGCTCGCAAAGGCTGATGGCACAAAGACAACTGGTAGAATTTCAAAGCTTATCGGCTTTATGGGACTTGATAGGATCGATATAAACGAGGCTGGCACTGGCGACATCGTAGCGATCGCTGGCTTTGACGCGCTTGACGTTGGCGATAGCGTCGTTGATCCAAACAACCCTCATCCGCTTGATCCGCTCCATATCGAAGAGCCAACACTTAGCGTTGTGTTTTCTGTAAATGATGGCCCACTTGCAGGCACTGAGGGCAAACACGTCACATCAAATAAGATCGATGAGCGCCTTGCAAACGAGATGAAGACAAATATCGCGATGAAGTATGAAAACATCGGCGAGGGCAAATTTAAAGTAAGCGGTCGTGGTGAGCTTCAGATCACCATTTTGGCTGAAAATATGCGCCGCGAGGGCTATGAGTTTTTACTTGGCAGACCTGAGGTCATCGTAAAAGAGATAAACGGCGTAAAGTGCGAGCCATACGAGCTTTTAGTGATCGACGCGCCTGATGATACGACAGGCACAGTCATCGAAAAACTTGGCAAAAGAAAAGCTGAAATGGTCTCTATGAACCCAACAGGCGACGGCCAAACAAGGATCGAATTTGAGATCCCAGCTCGCGGACTTATTGGTTTTAGAAGCCAGTTTTTGACTGATACAAAAGGCGAGGGCGTTATGAACCACAGCTTTTTGGAGTTTAGGCCACTAAGCGGCACCGTCGAGCATAGAACAAATGGCGCACTAGTTTCTATGGAAAACGGCGTAACGCTTGCTTATTCGCTATTTAACTTGCAAGATCGTGGTGTGCTATTTCTTGATCCGCAGGCAAAAGTCTATGTGGGCATGATCATCGGCGAGCACAGCCGTCCAAACGACCTTGATGTAAATCC
>CAUSWS010000189.1:0-3196 GCA_963535265.1 uncultured Campylobacter sp.
GACAACCCAGACAACCCAGACAACCCAGACAACCCAGACAACCCAGACAACCCAGACAACCCAGTAACCCAGAAAATTTAACTAGAAATTTCACAAAAATAGCAAGAAATTTTATATTAAAGTATAAAAATAGCCTTAAACTAAGCCTATTTTAAGCACAAAAAGAGGTCTATTTTAATCTTAAGAGCAAATTTAAGCTAGAAAAATCCAAAATTTAACGATCAAAAAAGTCAAATTTCAAAACAAGTCAGAAGTCCGCTAAATTTTAGCCTCATCTCTTATCAAATTTAGCTTTTTTATAGCCTCATCAAAGTCATCAGAGCTTACAAAAACGTTAATGTTTTCATTTTTCTTATAGACCTTGTCGTAGTATTTTGTGAGTAAAATTTCAGCCACTTTGGCGATGTCATTTTCGTTAAATTTAGCCACCGCCTCATCTCTGGCCTCTTTATCGATAAAGGGTGAAATTTTCTTTATGCACTCATCAAAAAAGGCTTTATCCACGCTTTTATAGTCGCTTGTGATGCAAGAAATTCTATTTTCTAAACTTGCGCTAACCTCGACGCAGATGCCACAACGCATCGCCTCATAAAGGCTTTTTGGAAGTGTTAGCGAGCCTATCCTTCTGCTCTCGCCCTCGATAAAGCAAATTTGATCTTTTAGCGTGATGAGCTTTTCAAAAAGCGCGTCTTCAAAGCTTTTTTGACTAGGCTGCGCGCCGTTTATCGCGCCAAAGACTGAGCCTAAGTGATTTGCCATCGCTTCAAGGTCTATTGATGGCGAAAGTGCCCTTATAAGCTTACTTTTATAGCAGCCAGTGTTGCCAAAAAGAGTGATAAATTTCGTGCTTAAAGGACGCTCTAAAAACTCCAAAACATGATTTCTATAAGCCTTATAGCCGCCATTTAGCCTAAAAACCCTATATCCTATCATGCTTAACACAAAGCCAACCGAGCTTGATCTAAGTCCGCCCTTTGCGCAGTAGATACCAATAGCTGAGCCGACCTTAGCCCTTTTATAGACCTCGTCGATGATATTTTGCAAATTTTTACAGATATATTTTGCACCAAGGCTCTTTGCTAGGGCCCTGTCGCTTTTGTAGATCGTGCCTACCTCTTTATGCTCAGCATCATCAAGCGCGTATAAATTTAACGCATCTTTTATATGTGAGTAGGCATACTCATGCGGCGATCTAGCGTCTATCAGGACTTCAAAGTCGCCTCTTTTTTCAAGCCACTGCTCTATGTCAATCTCAAATAACGCCACTAAAAGCCTTTTTTAGTTTTTCAAAAAGTGGATGAAACGGCGTGCCATTTACTCTCACATCAGCGATCGTTGTGATGAAATTTGTATCCCCGCTCCACCTTGGCACAAGGTGATAATGCACGTGCTCAGCTATGCCAGCGCCTGCTGCCTTACCTAAATTCATACCGATATTTACGCCCTGAGCGTGAAGCTCACGCTTTAAAATTTCAACCCCAAGCCTTACAAATTTACTCATCTCAAACCACGTCTGCTCATCAAGCTCCTCGATCTTGTCGGTGTGGTGGTTTGGTATGATCATAAAGTGTCCAGGCGAATACGGATATAAATTCATTATCCCAAAGCAGTGCTTAGCACGAAAAAGCACGCCATTTTTCTCGTCGTCCTCTTTTGAATTTATTACCTCGCAAAAGACGCAACTATCTTTTTTTGCGCTGAAATACTCGCTTCTCCAAGGGGCACAAAGGTGCTGCATCACTCGCCCTCCTTTATCTTTTTAACGGCATTTTTTATATCATCTTGCCTCATAAAATGCTCTCCGATCAAGAAGGCATCGACTCCGATCTTGCTTAGCTCGAGAAGCTGCTCATGCTCGTAAAGACCACTTTCAGCGACTATTATCTTGCCTTTTGGTAAAAGCGGCACGAGCTTCTCACAAAGGCTCATATCCATCGTAAAATCATCTAAATTTCTATGATTTATCCCTATTATATTTGCTCCTGCAAAGACTGCCTTTTTGACATCGCTTGCGTCATGGGTCTCTACTAGGACCTCAAGCCCCAAGTGGTGCGCGTACTCAAATAGCTCTTTTAGCTCGCCTTGCGTTAGTGCTTTGGCGATGAGCAGGATAAAGTCCGCCCCATAAACAAGTGCTTCTAAAATTTGATATTTATCAACGATAAAGTCTTTTCGCAGGATCGGTCTTGAGGCGTAGCGGCGAACTTGCGTGATGTACTGGGTGTCACCCTTAAACCAGTGAGGCTCAGTTAAGATGCTAAAGGCGTTTGCGTACTGCTCGTACTCCTGAGCGATCTTTATAGGCTCGAAGTCCTCTCTTATCACACCTTTACTTGGGCTTGCCTTTTTTATCTCGGCAATGATCTTTATAGGCTCGCTCTCATTTGCTCTAAGTGCGCTTAGAACGTCTCTTGGCACGTATGGGTTGTATGCAAGCGAGCGACCCAGCCACTCCATAGGAAAGTCTGCTTTTCGCTTTTTTAGATCCTCTTTTGTCTTTTTTATGATCTCATCAAGTATCATTTTTTAAGCCTTTTGTTTAAATTTATTATGCAGCGCTCGATGAGGTGCAAGTGCTCTTTTGCCTCTTTTGAAGTCCTAAAATCAACATCTTTCATCGCATGCATCATTATGCCCTTTGCCTTTTTGCACTCTCCAAGCTTAAAATACCCCCACGCTAGCGAGTCCTCGTAGTAAGGCGAGTCAGGCGAGATCTCAAGGGCCTTTTGCACCATCTCTACGCCTTTTCTAGGGTCTATCTCGTGATCAATTAGCAAATAGCCGTAGTAGTTAAAAAACATATCGTTATTAAGCTTTGGCACGCTAGCTTCAAATTTATCCAAAATATCAGCGATCTTTTTTTCATCTAGACTATCTTTATTCATCTCATACTCGTAGATAGCGGCCTTTGCTAAGAAATTTAGGTCTCTGCTATCGTTATAAATTTTAACCGCCAAAACGTATGCATCGCCAAAATTTCTAGTCGCAGCGTAAAGATCCATAAGCGTGGCGTCGTTGTAGCCATATTTTTTCAAAATTTCAATAGCCGCTTTGTAATTTTTATCATAGATAAAATACTGCACGATCTTATCAAGATAAGTGGTATCGTGAGTGATGTCATAGATCTCTTCAAAAAGCTCTATCACCTTTGGGAAATTTCTTTGCTGAGAGTAAATTTCAGCCAAAAGCTCGCATG
>CAUSWS010000190.1:0-3152 GCA_963535265.1 uncultured Campylobacter sp.
CCAAGCGACATACCTCCGCCCTCGATCTCGATATATTTTTCTATGCTGATGCGTGAAGTCTTGAGCGAACTTGGCTCAAAGTGTTGGCTAAAATGGCCAAATGATTTTTACGTAGATGGCCTTAAAATAGGTGGCACTTTGACAAATAAAGTGGATGAAATTTACATTTGTGGCATGGGGATAAATTTAGCGAGTGCGCCCGAAAATGCGGGCATTTTGGACATAAAAGCTAGCGTAGATGAGCTAGTTTGGGGCTTTGTTAGCATACTTGATAAAAAGATTTTATGGAAGCCAATTTTTAGCAAATTTAGGATAGACTTTTGCAAGTCAAAAAGTTTTATTACGCATATTGCAAATAGAGCTGTTTCGCTTCAGGATGCTGAAATTTGCGAGGATGGAGCGATATTATTAAACGGGGAAAAGGTATATTCTTTAAGATGAGCGAGATAATAACAATAGCTAATCAAAAAGGCGGCGTTGGCAAGACCACAACGGCCGTAAATTTAGCCGCATCACTGGCGGTTGCTGAGAAAAAAGTATTATTAATAGACATCGATCCACAGGCAAACGCGACGACTGGACTTGGTTTTAGCAGAAGCGACTACGAGTTTAACATCTATCACGTCCTAACAGATAGGAAAAAACTCTCACAAATCGTGCTAAAAACTGAGATCCCAACGCTTTTTTTAGCTCCGTCAAACATCGGACTTGTCGGCATCGAGCAAGAATTTAACGATCAAAGCAAGGACTATAAGCTAATCCTTAAAAACAAAATTTCAGAAGTTATAAACGACTATGATTTTATCATCATAGATAGTCCTCCAGCACTTGGCAGCATCACTATAAATGCTCTTAGTGCAAGCGATAGCGTGATCATCCCGATCCAGTGCGAATTTTACGCACTTGAGGGTTTGGCACAGATACTAAACACAGTTAAGATCATCAAAAAAACGATAAATCCAAAGCTAAATATAAAGGGCTTTTTACCAACGATGTTTAGCTCGCAAAACAATCTCTCAAAAGAGACCATTGCAAATTTAAAGCAGCATTTTGAAAATAAGCTCTTTAAGAGCAAGGACGGAAAAGACGAATTTGTAGTCGTTCCAAGAAACGTAAAACTTGCTGAAAGCCCAAGCTTTGGTAAGCCAGTGATACTTTATGATATAAAATCACCAGGCTCGATCGCGTATCAAAATTTGGCATATTGTATTTTAAACTAAAAAATAAGGAAAAAAATGGCGAAAAAAGGTGGATTAGGGCGCGGACTTAGCGCGATACTTGAAGATGTAGAGCAGGCCTACAGCAAAGAGATCGCAAATTTAAACGACTCTGAGATAGTCGAAGAGATAAATATAGATGAAATTTTACCAAACCCTTACCAGCCAAGGACGCATTTTGACGAAGAGGCTTTAAAAGAGCTAAGTGCTAGCATCAAAAGGCATGGTCTCATACAACCAATAATCGTCATCAAAAAAGATGACGGCTATATGCTAATAGCTGGTGAGCGTAGATACCGCGCTACAAAGATGCTTGGAGCAAGCAAGATAAAGGCGATCATCGCTGATATTAAGTCTCAAAATTTAAGAGAGCTTGCGCTTATTGAAAACATACAACGTGAAAATTTAAATCCAATCGAACTTGCAAAGTCATATAAAGAGCTTATAAACGAGTATAAGATCACGCAAGATGGCTTAGCAAACATCATCCATAAGAGCAGAACTCAGATAACAAACACGATGAGACTTTTGCTCCTTAGCGACTACACACAAAAACTTTTACAAGAAGACAAGCTCACGCAAGGCCACGCTAAAGTCATCGTTGGGCTTAGCAGCGAAGAAGAAAGGATGGTTGTTGATACGATCATCGGTCAAAAACTAAGTGTTAGAGATACAGAAATTTTAGTAAAAAAGATAAAAAATAAAGAAGAAGTAAAAGAGCCAAAGCCTCAAATTTCAGAGGAAATGAGCAAAAAGTTATCAAATTTACAAGAAATTTTTAAAAATTTAAAGATAAAGACAAAAGTAAAATCTAAAAATTTAATATTAGAATTTAGCGACATTTCGCAGGTAGAAGAATTTATAGCTAAGCTAAAATAGAATTACAAATTTATTTTTATTTTTAGTATTTTATTGTAAAATCAGACTTTGATTTGAATATTAAACAAAACTTAATAACAAAATAAGGAGAGCGGATGTTAGAAATAGATGTGCCTTTGATGCTTTTAACGGCTATCGTTTTCTTTGCCATGATCGCTATTTTAAATCCCTTGCTATATAAGCCAATGCTCAAATTTATAGATGACAGAAATGCCTCTATAAAACATGACGAAGAGAGCACGAGCAAAAACGCAAGTGATCTAAGCGTTCATGAAAAAGAGATCGAAGATATCATACAAAACGCAAGAGCAGAGGCCAATAAAATAAGACAAGAGGCCTTAAATTTGGCAAGAGAAGAGTCTTTAAAAGAGGTTAATGCCGTAAAAAGTAGCCTAGAGGCTGACTACAACGAATTCCTAAACGCTCTAAGCTCTCAAAAAGATAGCCTAAAAGCAGATCTAGCAGCTAAACTACCAGAACTTAGGGCTGCTTTAAATGCTAAGCTCTCTAAAATTTAAAGGAAATTTATGAAGATAAAAAATTTATTTTTTCTAGCACTTCCATTTCTAGCATACGCTAGCGAGCATGGTGGAACAAACTACGATATAGTTGAGAGAACGCTAAACTTCTTACTTTTCTTTGGTATTTTGGTCTATTTTGCTGCTAAGCCACTAAAAGCTCTTTATCAAAGCAGGATCGACAGGATCGCAAATAAGCTTGAAAGTATTCAAGAGAAACTTCGCGACTCTAAAGCTAAAAAAGATGACGCTCTAAAGCGTGTAGAAGAGGCCAAACAAAATGCAAATGCCCTAATAGAAACTGCGAAAAAAGAGGCTGTAAATTTAGCTGCTAAAGTTAAAAAAGAGGCTCAAAACGATATCGCAAATATCGAAAAAGGCTACAAAGAGCAAAAAGAATTTGAAGAGCGCAAGATGACAAAAGGCGTTGTAAATGAAATTTTGAGTGACATTTTCTCAAGTGATAGTCTAAAAGTCGATCAAAAAGAGCTTGTAAATATCATACTTAAAAAGGTTAGCTAATGAATGAAGTAGTAGC
>CAUSWS010000191.1:0-3138 GCA_963535265.1 uncultured Campylobacter sp.
CTAGACGCTAAAATTTGTATTATAGACCTCTTACGATCTTGACGGCTTCTACCATGTTTTTAAGGCTTGGCTCGACCTCTTCCCATTTTCTGGTTTTTAGGCCGCAGTCAGGGTTGATCCAGAGTTGCTCTTTTGGCAAGACTTCAAGCAGAGCTTTGATCTGAGCGACGATCTCCTCGACACTTGGCACGCGTGGGCTGTGGATGTCGTAAACGCCAGGTCCGACCTCTTGTTTGTAGCCAACGGCTTTGAAGATTTTAAGTAGCTCATTGCCACTTCTTGCAGTCTCGATACTGATAACATCAGCATCCATTGCCTCGATAGTCTTAATAATATCGTTAAATTCAGAGTAGCACATATGCGTGTGGATCTGAGTTTTTGCCTCGGCTGAGCTCACTGAAAGCTTGAAGCAATCAACCGCAAATTTCTCATAAGCTGGGATATTTTCAGCTCTTAACGGATAGCCCTCTTTAAACGCTGCCTCATCGACTTGGATCACTCTGATGCCCGCATCTTGAAGGTCTGCGATCTCGTCATAGATACAAAGTGCAAGCTGTTTTGCTACCTCGCTTCTTGGAAGATCGTCACGCACAAAGCTCCAGTTTAGCATCGTTACAGGACCTGTCAGCATGCCCTTCATTACGTGTTTTGTAATACTTTGAGCGTATTTCATCCACTTAACAGTCATCGGCTCTGGGCGGCTTACGTCACCAAAGAGAAGTGGTGGCTTGACACAACGGCTGCCGTAGCTTTGTACCCAGCCATTTTGGCTAAATGCATATCCGCTGATCTGCTCGCCAAAGTACTCAACCATGTCGTTTCTCTCTGGCTCGCCGTGTACTAGCACGTCTAGGCCGATATCTTCTTGGAATTTCACGCAGTGATCGATATATTTTTTGATGCCTGCTTCATAAGCAGCCGCATCGATCTCGCCTTTTTTGAAATTTTGGCGGAGTACGCGAAGATCAACCGTTTGAGGGAAGCTACCTATCGTTGTTGTAGGCAATATGCCGTATTTTAGCGTTTCACGTTGAATTTTTATGCGATCTTCAAATTTCTCGTCACGCTCAAATTTGCTTAAATTTTTAACGCGATTTTGAACGCTTTCAGAGTGGATGAGCTTTGAAGTAGCGCGGGTTTTAACTGCATTTTTGTTCTCTTCATAAATTTTTGTTTCGCTCTCATCAAGCTTCTCGCCGTTTGCTAGTTTTGTGATGATCTTGATCTCATCAAGCTTCTCAACCGCAAAGCTTAGCCAGCTTTTGATCTCTGGGTTTAAATTCTCTTCGTATTTTAGAGTGTATGGCACATGTAGAAGTGAGCATGAAGTGCCGATGTAAAAGTCTTTTCCGCCTATTTTTTCTGAAATTTCACCTACAAGTTTTACTTTTTCGTCGATGTTGCTTTTCCAGATATTTCTGCCGTCGATCACGCCAGCAAATAGCGCCAAATGGCTATTTTTGATAGTTTCAAGGACTTCGAAATTTCTCTTGCCGTGGATAAAGTCAAGTGCGATGCCGTAAATTTTAGTTTTAGCCACTTCGCTAACTGCCTTGATCGCATGCTCAAAATATGTCGCAAATACTATTTTAACGTTGTTTGCAACGCTTGTTAGCTCATTATAAACCTTTGTGATAAGTGGCAAAAGGTCGCTTTCGTTTTTATCAGTTACAAAGATCGGCTCGTCAAACTGCACTAAAATTTCATCATCAAGCTTAGAAATTTGCTCAAGTAGCTTTTTATACTCGCCTACAAGCGCGTCAAGGTGCTTAAATGGGCAGCTGCCGTCAGTCGTCTTTGAAAGAGCCAAAAATGTGATAGGGCCGATCAAATTTACCTTGCCTTTTACGCCGTTAGCCTTCGCCTCTTTGTACTCGGCTAAAATTTTGTCCGCTTTTAGGCTAAATTTGCTCTCGCTGCTAAGCTCTGGCACGATGTAGTGGTAGTTTGTATTAAACCACTTTGTCATCTCCATCGCAACGCCATTTTTGTTGCCTCTTGAGCAAGCAAAATATTGCTCCAAGCCGCTTAAATTTGCAAATCTTGGAGGTGTAGCGCCAAAAGCGATGATGTTATCAAGCATTAGGTCGTAAAATGAAAAATCATTAACGCTAATAGCCGAAATGCCAGCGTCTTGTTGATATTTCCAGTGTCTTTGGCGAAGCGTCTTTGCAGTCTCTTGTAAATTCTCTTCGCTAAAGCCCTCTTTACCAGCCCAAAAGCCCTCTAACGCGCGCTTTAACTCTCTTTTTTCTCCGATTCTTGGAAAACCTAAAACATAACTTTTTATCATCTTTATCCTTTTTAAATTTCTATTTTTTAATTAAACATGTGCAAAGCACAGCAACCTTGAATATTTTTATGCAGGTATACCCCTGCGACCCAAACCCCCCAGCACGTTCAATGTTGTTGTGCCACGCACAAGTTTAGGTCACACCACCTGCGGTGGATGACACCCACTTCTTCTTAAACTAAAGTAAAATTTATAAAAAATCCTACTAAAAAGATCCTTGCCAAATTTCAAACACTGCTTCGTTTTATTTTTAAAAATGCAGTTACAATGCAGCGGACCTGCTAGCAAAAATGGATTAATATCAATGTGAAAAAATGTAAAATTGTTTAAAAATTTGCGTGTTTTTTGAAAATCGCTGATATGTTTTTTGCCGAGATTAACGAGCTTTATGCATGGGACAAGGCATCAGCGTTTTTCCTTTGTAGTGATTTTTTGCCGCATTATAAACGCTCTTTGCCAAATTTTTGTTTAAAGTTTGGGCGCTACTAAATTTCACGCCCAAAACTTTTAGTCTTTTTTGCCTTTATTTAGGGATTTTAGCTTAGCGTCCATATCGGCTGTAAGCATAGTAAAGACTTTGTTTGTAAGCTCCTGAGTTAGATCTTTAGCCTCTTGCATAGTCTTTTGGCTAAATTCATTTAAGAGTTTGTCCGCTTTTTTCTTATCTTTTTTATAAAGCTTTACGTACTCATCTTCAAATTTAGCCTGTTTTACCGCCAACTCTTTTTCAAATTTAGCATAAGCCTCTTTTACCACTGGCGAATACTTCTCATAGTCTGTCATCACAAGAGTTTGAAGCTTTCTATAAACCCAGTAAATCGAAGTATCATCAGCGTCGTATGAGC
>CAUSWS010000192.1:0-3125 GCA_963535265.1 uncultured Campylobacter sp.
ACGTCAAAGCTCTCGCCACGCACCTTTTCAAGCGCTCTTTTTACGACGCCTGGGCCTGAAACGCCGACATTTATCACCACATCAGCCTCGCCAACGCCGTGAAATGCACCCGCCATGAAAGGATTGTCCTCGACTGCGTTTGCAAAGACAACAAGCTTCGCACAGCCCATCTCTGAAGCTGCTGCCGTCTCTTTTATGATGCGTCCCATGTCACGCACTGCGCTCATATTTATGCCACTTTTTGTTGAGCCGACATTGACGCTTGAGCACACTTTTGCGGTTTGCGCTAGTGCTTGCGGGATAGAATTTATCAAAATTTCATCGCCCTTTTGATAGCCCTTTTGAACCAAAGCCGAAAAACCACCTATAAAATCAATACCAACTTCAATAGCTGCCCTATCAAGCGTCTTTGCGATCATTACGTAGTCTTTTGCGTCCGTTGCGGCGCCGATTATCGAGATAGGCGTCACGCTCACTCTTTTATTGACGATTGGTATGCCTAGCTCGGCAGAAATTTCATTGCCCACTCTAACTAGGTCTTTGGCTTTAGTGGTGATTTTTGCGTAAATTTTGTCGCAGGCTTTACCTATGTCAGAGTCGATGCAGTCAAGCAAACTAATGCCCATCGTGATCGTTCTGATGTCAAAATTTTGCTCCTCGATCATCGAGATCGTTTCGGTTACGTTTTTGATATCCATATTTTGTCCTTAAATTTTGTGCATCGCATCAAAAATGGCTGAGCTTTGGATATTTATCTTTACTTTTAGGCTCTCTCCAAGTTTATCTAGCTCCGCTCTTAAGGCTGTAAAGTCCTTATTTTCGTCGCTTGAAACCACCGCCATCATCGTGAAAAAGTCACTGAGTATTGTCTGGCTTATATCATCTATATTTAGCCCTAGCTCGCTAAGCTTTGCTGAGACGCCAGCAACGATGCCAACTCTATCTTTTCCGACTACGGTTACGATCGCTTTCATCTTTTCTCCTGTTAAATTTTCTTTTTAATGATTGCATTTTGGCTCCAAAATTTAAACCCTGCATCAAGCAAAGCCAAATTTTGGTAGCCAAATTTAATTAAAATTTGCTCTAAATTTTATCTTTTGCAAATTTACTTCGAGCAAGCACTCTTGCCGTCATTTACTGGCTGGATAGCTGAGTTATCAGCCCCGCCGCCGTTATTTATATTTTCTATTATCTCCCAAAGTCTTGCAGCTGCGCTCTCGTAGCGTTTTGCAGTGACTGAGTTTGGCTCGTAAAAGCTAACTGGCTTGCCATTATCGCCACCCACACGAACCGCTGGCTCGATAGGAATTTCAGCTAAAATTTGAGTGTTGTAAGCCTTTGCCACCTCTTCAGTCGTGCCTTTGCCAAAGATGTCGTACTCTTTGCCGTTATCTGGGCAGATAAAACCGCTCATGTTCTCGATGACACCAGCGATTGGGATGTGAAGCTTCTCAAACATATCTAGCGCACGTTTGCTATCATCAAGTGCTACAACTTGAGGCGTTGTGACGCAGACACCTGCTGTTACTGGCACGCTTTGAGCTAGAGTTAGCTGCGCGTCGCCCGTTCCTGGAGGCATGTCGAGAAACAAGACATCAAGCTCGCTCCAAAGCACGTCTCTTAGCAGCTGTTCGATCGCTTTCATGATCATCGAACCACGCCAGATAAGGCTCATGCCCTCTTCCATCAAAACGCCCATACTCATCATCTCCACGCCGTGGCTAAGTATCGGCTTTAGCTTGTTGCCAACAACTTGTGGCTGAGTATTTACTTCGCCAAGCATTCTTGGGATATTTGGTCCGTAGATGTCAGCGTCTAAAATTCCCACTTTTTTGCCTAGTTTTGCCATTGAGATGGCTAAATTTAGCGTTGTGGTTGATTTGCCAACGCCGCCTTTGCCTGAGCTTACCATTACGAAATTTTTAACTTGAGGTGCTATATTTTTGCCACTTTGAGTGTTACTTTTCTCCTCAGGTATCTTTGGCTGGATCAAATTTAGCACGTACTCGTTTGAGCCCATGACACGTTTGATGTCCGCTTTTAGCTCATTTGCTACGTCAGAGCTTGAGCTAACGATCTCGACTTCGATTAAAATTTTATCGCCAAATTCGATATTTTTCACAAAGCCAAAGCTAACTATATCCTTCTCAAATCCCGGATATATGACGCCTTTTAGTCTATTTAAGACCTCTTCTTTATTTAACATTTTTCTCCTTTTTCTAGATCTTTTGAAATTTTATATGCACAAAATTTTGGTCCGCACATCGAACAAAAATGAGCACTCTTAAACGCATCTTCTGGCAAGCTCTCATCGTGAAGCTCTCTTGCTTTTTTTGGATCAAAGCTAAGCTCAAACTGCTTATTCCAGTCAAATGCGTATCTAGCGTCACTCATCGCATGATCTTTTTCGATAGCTCCAGCTTTACTAAGTGCTACGTCAGCGGCATGAGCTGCTATCTTGTGAGCTACAATGCCCTCTCTTACGTCATTTTCGTTTGGCAAACCAAGGTGCTCTTTTTGCGTCACGTAGCAAAGCATGCTAGCGCCGTGATATGCCGCCATCGTGCCGCCTATCGCTGATGTGATATGATCATACCCAGCACCAATATCGCTAACAAGCGGCCCAAGCACGTAAAATGGGGCGTCATGGCAGAGCTCTTGTTCGATTTTCATATTATACTCAATTTGATTTAATGGCACATGACCAGGGCCTTCTATCATCACCTGCACATCTTTCTGCCACGCACGAAGTGTTAGCTCTCCAAGCACCTTTAGCTCGCTAAGCTGCGCCTCGTCTGTTGCGTCGTAAAGACATCCTGGGCGAAGTCCGTCGCCAAGCGAGAGTGAGACGTCGTATCTAGCGCAAATTTCTAAAATTTGATCAAAAATTTCATAGAAAGGATTTTGCCTATTTAGCTTTGACATGTAGCTTGCACTAAGGCTGCCACCCCTGCTTACTATGCCCATTTTGCGTTTTTTAACAAGCGGTAAAAACTCACGCAAAAAGCCAGCGTGTATCGTAAAGTAACTCACCCCTTGCTTTGCCTGCTTTTCAAGTATCTGCAAAATGAGCTCATTTGTGATATTTGTAACCTCTTTTGCCTCTTTTAAAATTTCATACATCG
>CAUSWS010000193.1:0-3108 GCA_963535265.1 uncultured Campylobacter sp.
GAAGAGGGCATAAGCTACGAGGCATGTTCAATCGCAGGAAATTTAAGACTAGACAACCTTGTGCTCATCTACGACTCAAACAACATCACGATCGAGGGCGACACAGCGATCGCATTTAGCGAGGACGTCAAGGCTAGGTTTGAGGCGCAGGGCTGGGAGGTCGCACGCATCGACGGACATGACTTCAACCAGATCGAATTTGCGTTAGAGCAGGCAAATGAGAAAGAGTCGCCATATCTCATCATAGCAAACACGCACATAGCACGCGGCGCAATGGAGCTTGAGGGCAGCCACCACAGCCACGGCGCGCCACTTGGCGAAGAGATCATCAAAAAGGCAAAGGCTGCAGCTGGCTTTGATTCTGAGAAGAAATTTGCCATTGACGAGGACGTGCTTTTAAGATTTAGAGGCGCAGTAGAAAAGGGCGATCTTGAAGAGGCGATGTGGAACAAAAAGGTTGAGGCATTAAGTGCTGAGGGTAAAAATTTGCTAAATTCCCTTCTTAATCCAGACTTTAGCAAGATCGAATTTCCAGACTTTAGCGACAAAAAGTTAGCCACAAGAGATACAAACCACGTCATTTTAAATGAGATAGCTAAAAAACTTCCTGGCTTTATCGGCGGTAGTGCAGATCTTGCTCCTTCAAACAAGACCGAGCTAAAGGGCATGGGCGACTTCCCAAATGGCAAAAACATCCACTACGGCATCAGAGAGCACGCTATGGCAGCTATCAACAATGGCATCGCCAGATACGGTCTTTTCTTGCCATTTTCAGCGACATTTTTCATCTTCAGCGACTATCTAAAGCCAAGCGCGAGGATAGCAGCGCTAATGGGCATCAAGCACTTTTTTGTCTTCACGCACGATAGTATCGGTGTTGGCGAAGATGGTCCGACGCACCAGCCTATCGAGCAGCTTAGCACATTTAGAGCTATGCCAAATTTCTACACTTTCCGCCCAGCTGATGGCAACGAAAACGCAGCTAGCTGGCACGTGGCGCTAAATTTAAACGCTCCAAGTGCATTTGTGCTTAGTCGCCAAGGGCTTGAGCCACTTGCAAAAGGCGAATTTGGCGAGGTTAGTAATGGCGCGTATCTTTTAAGCTCAGCAAAAGATGCGAAGATAACATTTATAGCAAGTGGCAGCGAAGTCTCACTCTGCGTAAAAGCAGCCGCACTTCTAGCTGAGCAAGGTATCGGCGCAAATATCGTATCAGCGCCTTGTTTTGACCTGCTTTGCGAGCAGCCAGCTGAGTATGTGGCTAGAATTTTAGATAAAAACACAACGATCATCGCAGTTGAGGCCGCAACTGGCTATGAGTGGTATAAATTTGCCGACGCAGTTTATGGCATGAACAGCTTTGGCGCAAGTGGCAAGGCAAATGAGCTATTTGATCACTTCGGATTTACTCCGCAAAAGCTTGCAAATTTTGCTAGCGAACTTATATAAAATTTAACTTTGGGGAGTAAAATCCCCAACTGCAATCTACAATCAAAAAAGGCATTTTATGGAAATTTCTCACGTTATCGTTTTGGCCTTGGTGCAAGGCATAAGCGAATTTCTGCCTATTTCAAGCTCAGCTCATCTCATCTTGGTGCCAAAGCTACTTGGCTGGCCAGATCAAGGGCTTGCTTTTGACGTGGCAGTGCATGTTGGTACGCTAAGCGCGATACTTTTTTATTTTAAAGATACGATTTTCAAGCTACTTCGCGACTTTTTTGCCTCGATCGCGCAACGAAAGATGGTGGGCGACAGCCTGCTTGTCTGGTGCGTTGGATTTGCCACTATCCCAGTTGGTATTTTTGGACTTTTGTTTAACAACGTGATCGAAGAGTACGCAAGAAGTGGCGTTGTGATCGCTGTTACTACGATCATCTTTGGCATCGCACTTTACTTTGCTGATCTTCGCTCGACAAATAAAAGCGAATATGAAATGACCATAAAATTTGCTCTTATTATCGGTTTAGCGCAGGCTGTGGCGCTCATCCCTGGCGTCTCAAGATCAGGTATAACGATGACAGCAGCCTTATTTTTAGGATTTAGCCACAAAGGCAGTGCAAATTTCTCATTTTTGCTTTCGATCCCAGTCATCATCCTAGCTGGCGGACTTGAGAGTATCAAGCTCATAAAAGACCCAAATGCCCTGCCTTGGAGCGACATCGCTCTTGGCGTCATCATAAGTGCAGTTAGTGCTTATATCTGCGTGAAGCTATTTATGGGGATCATCTCAAGGATCAGGATGCTACCTTTTGTCATCTACCGCTTGATCTTGGGTGCGTTTTTGCTCTATCTATTCTTATAAATTTAAGTGATGAAAAGGCTAGGCTAAGACCTAGCCAAAATGATAAATTTGCCAAAAAGCTTGGCAAATTTACTCCTCTTTTTTATCTTTTTTTATGACGTTTAAAAAGTCTTTTGCGGCTTGATAGGCTCTATCGCCAAATTTCTTAGCTTCTGTTTTTATATCCATTTGTTTGATATCTTCAAGCTTGTCGTTCGCCTTTTTCTCAAACTCCGCGATATCTTGTTTGAGGCCTTCAAGTTTATCGTTTGCGTCAAAATTTAGCTTTAGCTTTTTGCTCTTGTCATTTAGCTCTTGCTTTAGAGCTTCAAATTTATTATTTGCCTCGCTCACAAGCTTTGCAACACCGTTTGATTTTAGCTCTTCAAGCCTTGAGCTGATCTGCTCTCTTGCTTGATCGCTTATGCGTTTAAATTTTGCTAGATTTGTGTCAAGCTCGCTATTTATCACGCTTTCGATCTCGCTTTTAGCTACGCCATCAAATTCGTTTTCAAGCTCTTTAAGAAGCGATATAAACTCTTCATCTACGTTTTTTAAATTTAAAAGCTGTGAGTTTAGCCTTAGCTCGTCTGGAGCAAATTTAGCCTCATCTTTTAGCTTTTCAATAGCTCTTAAAATGCCATCTCTCGTGCCATTTATCGCGCCTTTTATGAGCTCTTTTGCAAAGATGTGACCCTCGTTTGCTAAATTTCCAGCCGCACTGATGATATTTTTTGAAATTTCAAGGATGCGCTCTTTACTAAACTCCCCGCCTCTTATCGCAGAATAGGTCATATTTTTAGCTATCGCGCCAGCGGTCTCTTCTA
>CAUSWS010000194.1:0-3108 GCA_963535265.1 uncultured Campylobacter sp.
GCAAATATATCGATCTAAAAGAGAGCTACAAGAGCCTAACTGAGGGCATCATCCATGCTGGAGCAAATTTAGACGCTAGAGTAAATTTACGCTGGATAGATAGCGAAAAGATAGAGGAGAGCAATGTAAATGAGCTTTTAAAAGATGTGGATGGCATCTTGGTAGCTGGCGGCTTTGGCGAAAGAGGCGTTTTAGGCAAGATGCAGGCCATAAAATTTGCTCGTGAAAACAAGATCCCATATCTTGGAATTTGCCTTGGTATGCAGCTAGCGATGATTGAATTTGCAAGGGATGTTTTGGGCTTAGAAGATGCAAATTCTATGGAGTTTAACAAAGAGTGCAAAAATCCTATCATATATCTAATAGATAGCTTCATTGACGCCCACGGCAAAAAGCAGATAAGAACGCACACAAGCCCACTTGGCGGCACGATGAGACTTGGTGCTTATAACTGCGACATCAAGCCAAAGACGCTTTTGGCTGAAATTTATGGCAACGCAAAGAGCGTAAAAGAGCGCCACCGCCACCGCTACGAGGCAAATCCAAAATATAAAGAGGTCTTTGAAAAGGCTGGCCTTATAGTAAGTGGCGAAAGCGACGGACTAGTAGAGGCGATCGAGCTAAAAGGCCATCCGTGGTTTGTAGGCGTGCAGTGTCACCCTGAATTTACTAGCCGCCTAACTAGACCAAACCCTGTGATCTTAGGCTTTATAAAAGCAAGCTTGGCTAATCACGTAAAATGATAAATTTGCAAAAAATCTTTAAGTAAAGATAAAGTATATGATACATAGAATTGCATCATAATTACTATTGAAGGGATTAATATGAAAAATTGTGTTTTAAAAGGTGTTTTAGCACTTTCACTTGCTAGCTCATTTGCATTGGCTGAAGGTGGATTTGCTGGAGTTGAAGGTGGCTATGATTTCAACTCAAAGCTAACTGGTGGTTTAAAAGATAATAGACCAAACATAGGTATAAAGGGTGGTTATGACTTTGATATAGCTAGAGTTTATGGTGGATACTTCTACCATGCTAAAGCTAAAGATAGCCATGGCAGTATAATGGATGCAAAATGGACAAATCATAAATTTGTAGTAGGTGGCGACTATACACCAACTATAACTGAAGACTGGAAATTAATTGCTGGTCTTTATACTGGTCTTTCAACAATAAATTTTAATGCTTATAACAATAAAGGTGCTGTTATAGAGATGTATGATGTTACAAAAGTTGGTTGGCTATTGGGTGCTAAAGTAGGTGGCGAGTATAGTTTTGATAAAAATAATGCACTTGAATTCGGCTTAAAAACTGATAAAACTTGGTATCCTTCAGCATATAATCTCGATTTTAAATCAACAGATATCGGCGCTTACCTAGGCTACACATATAAATTTTAATTTTTGGGGTCTTATGACCCCTTATTTTTACTTAAAATTTCTCTCATTTTTTACTTCAAATTTACAATAGCTAATTTATAAAGAGTATCAATTTAACAAAAGTTTTTTGCCCTAAAAATCTTACTTTCAATTAAAATTATAAGAAATTAAATTTCAAAAAGATATAATCAAAGCATTCAAAATAAAGACGAAAGATTACGATGAAAAAAAAGCATTTTTGTTGCCAAATTTTTGGCAGTTTGGGCGTAAATTTAAGTGAGCAAATAGCATTAGTAAAAGTTGGCAGGGCGTCAAAAAGTCCTTGCCAAAGCTATGTTAACTAAAGAGGATATTAGGAATTTACTAGCACGTAGATTTTGTAACGACATACACAAAAAACTTAGTGAAATTCCAACGCCAAGCGCCCTAAAAGATATCTACAAAGGCGCTAATCGTATCAAAGAGGCGATCGAGAGAAACGAGCATATCGCTATTGTTGGCGATTATGACGTTGATGGCGTGGTTTCAAGTGTGATTTTAGCCGAGTTTTTTGATGATCTTGGCGTAAAAAACTACCTAGTAAAGATCCCAAATCGTTTTAAGGACGGATACGGCTTAAACCCTGAGATCATCGACGAGCTTGCAAGTGACGTGAGTCTAATAATCACCGTCGATAACGGCATCTCAGCAAATGAGGCAGCTAGCATCTGCAAAGAAAAAGGTATAGATCTCATCATCACAGATCACCACATGCCACCAGCCGTTCTACCAGAAGCCTACGCCATCATCAATCCAAAACAAGAGGACTGCAACTTCCCAAATATCGAAATTTGCGGTGCTGAAGTGGCTTGGTATTTGGTTGGAGCACTAAAGGATGTTTGCAAGCTAAACTACGATATGAGCAAGTTTTTAGAGCTTTTAGCCATCGCTATAATAGCTGATATGATGGAGCTAAGAGACATGAACAGGATGCTTGTTCGCATGGGTATTTGCAAGTTAAATGCCTCGAAACGCTCGGCATTTTGCGTCATAAAAGAGTTTTACGGCAAGGATAAATTTGAGTGTGATGATATCAGCTTTCTTATAGCGCCTCTTATAAATTCAGCCGGACGCATGGACGATGCGATGAATTCATTTAACTTTTTGCGTGCAAAGAGCATTGAAGAGGCTTACAACTACCTTGATACGATCATTGAGTTTAACAACTCCAGAAAAGAGGAGGAGCGCCAACTCTTTGAGTGCTCGCTAAAGGACGTAAAAGAGGACGATGAGGTCATCATCACCTGGGGCGAGCAGTGGCATGAGGGCGTTATAGGCATCGTGGCCAGCCGCCTGGCAAAGCACTTTGCAAAGCCAGCTATCGTCTTTAGCATTGATAAGGGCCGCGCAAAAGGCAGTGCTAGAAGCGTTGGCAAGCTTGATATCTTATCACTCATTGCAAGCCACGAAGATCTGCTAACAAGCTATGGCGGTCACAAAGGTGCAGCAGGGCTAACGCTTGCGCCTGAAAATTTGGAAAAATTCAAAGAGGCGATAAATAAAAGCTGCTCGCGCCTAAATATGCAAGAGTGCAAAAGCTCAGACGAGCTACTTGGCGACATAATGCCAAGCGAGATCGACTTTGAACTACTTGAAATTTTGGAATTTTACGAGCCGTACGGACAGAAAAATCCACGCCCAGTCTTTAAGATAGAAAATGCCGTCGTGAAAAACGAGAGGCTCATAGGCAGGG
>CAUSWS010000195.1:0-3086 GCA_963535265.1 uncultured Campylobacter sp.
TAGATGGCGCAGCGGACGGGGCTCGAACCCGCGACCTCCGCCGTGACAGGGCGGCATTCTAACCAACTGAACTACCGCTGCACCTAAAAGTAATGGTGGTCGCTATAAGACTCGAACTTATGACATCCACCTTGTAAGGGTGGCGCTCTACCAACTGAGCTAAGCGACCTAAAATTTATAAATCTGGCGACCCTTAGAGGATTTGAACCTCTGTTCCTACACAGAGAAAGTAGAGTCCTGAGCCACTAGACGAAAGGGTCATAAACCCAAAAAATGGTGTCCTGCGTTGGATTCGAACCAACGGCCCCCTCATTAAAAGTGAGATGCTCTACCGACTGAGCTAGCAAGACATTATTATTTAAAAAAGAATTGAGATTATACAAAAAACATTATTATATGTCAAGAAAAGAGCATTTAAATTTTAAAATAAGCTGATATGCAATATAAACAGTTGTTTTTTAAATTTAAATACTTTTTTTGACAATAAGAACAAAAAAATACTGTACTATATAACAAGTCACCTTAGCAAACAAAGGAATGCTCTCTATGAAAATGTTTTATACTTGCAGTTATTGCAGTAACCTCCATAATACACTTGTTTATTTTTAGAATATATTTTGTCTCAACCGTGTCAATGGAGCCAGCATATAAGATTGATTCGGTTATAGTTGCAACTCTTTTTGACTACGGCATATTAGACCCATATAGCCCTTTCTCGCAAACGCCTCTTATCTCATCAAAAGCCGATAGTGGGCACATATTAGATTCTACTGCCCGTCCGGAGCGTGGAGATGTGATAGTTTTTAGAAATCCACTAAGTCCAAAAACTCACCTTATGAAACGCGTTTTTGCTGTTGGTGGTGATGAGGTTCAATTCACTTGTGACGGTCTTTATTTAAAACGTCCGCAAAACAAAGAATTTATTTTTGATCCGTATAGAGAACAATTTGCAGGCATACACTATGATGAAGACAGTGCAATGATGTTTAATGCCTTAGAACATGAGTATCAAAAAAGGTTAGAAGAAACTCTTAACAATAAAGACACTTCAGAGATGGCTTCATCTAAATCAAATTTAGATACTCCGGATTGTCAAAATGCTTTTATATGGAAGCTAGAAAAAGATACGTTTTTCATGGTTGGCGACAACCGCAATCACTCTTTTGATAGTCGTTTTTTCGAGGCAGTTCCATATAAATTTTTAGTTGGCAAAGTTAGATGGCAGCTATTTTGACACAATTTAGAAAAACGCCTTGACCAAAGATTAAAATAAAACAAATTATCGGATCAATGAAATTTAAAGAAGGTTGTGATATTTTTTGTCAATTATAATTAAAACAAAAAATATATGAATTTTTAAAACCTACTTGTAAAAACAAGCAGGTTTTAAAGCATTTTATTTCTCTAGTTTCTCTTTAAGTTTTTCTTTTTTAGATTTAGCTTTTGAAGCGGCTTTTTCTTTCTTTTCTTTTACTTTGTCAATAACTTTGTCCTTTTCATCTTTTGCTTTTTCACTCATACTAGTTTCATCTTCTTTACTAGAAGTTAGCTCTTCTTTAGTTTTAGAAGCTTTCTTTTTAAATTTATCTTTTTTATCAGAAATTTTTTCTTTCATCTCGTCTTTTGCCTCATCCATTTTCTTCTTGCCGGCTTTTGCTTTTTCGCTTATTTCACTCTTGCCAGTAGTAGAAATTTCACCTTTTAGGTTATCAAAAGTTTTATCGCCGATGCCATTTACATTCTTGAGATCATCAATTGAGTTGAATTTGTTTGCTTTTCTGTACTCGATGATCGCATCTGCTTTTGCACTGCCAATGCCATCAAGGCTCATAAGCTCCTCTTTTGTAGCCGTGTTTAGATTGATTGCTGCCATAGCCAAAGATGCAATAGCTGCAAGCGAAATCAATATCTTTTTCATTTCCATTCCTTAAAAGTAAATTTGAGGTAAAATTTTAGCAAAGAGTGATTAATGAAGTATAAATATAGAGTAATATAAAAATGATTTTAAATATAGTTTATAGGGGAGAATCCCTGAAAAAATCAGGGAAAAGTTTTATTTTCTAAGTTCGCGGATCTTAGCTGCTTTACCACGTAGTTCGCGTAGGTAGAATAGTTTAGCTCTTCTAACACGACCTTTTCTAAGAACTTTTATCTCTTCGATAGAGTCACTAAAGATTGGGAAAATTCTCTCAACGCCAACACTGTTAGCACCTATTTTTCTGATGATAAATGTTTCGCCAGTACCACTACCACGTCTAGCTATACAAATGCCTTCAAAATTTTGAATTCTTGTTTTGTCGCCCTCATGAATACGAGTAGCCACACGCAATGTATCACCTGCACGGAAGTCAGGGATATTTTTACCAGCAATTTGAGCATTTTCAAACGCTTCAATGTATTTATTTCTCATGTTTTTCCTTATTTATGTGGCTTTAGCTTTTGATATAAATCAGGGCGAAAGTACCTTGTTTTGCAGTGAGCCATCTTGTTTTTTAAGTTGTGGATTTTAGCATGATTACCCTTTAAAAACTCTGAAACCACAAAGATAGATTTAAAATTATCAGGTTTTGTAAAAGATGGAGCTTCAAGTAGATTGTCCTCAAAGCTCTCTACTTCAAGGCTCATGTCGTTTCCTAAAACACCAGGCACGTTTCTTGATATCGCATCACTCATACAAAGTGCTGGAAGCTCTCCGCCAGTTAAAATAAAATCACCTATGCAAAAAACTTCGTCCGCCCAAAGCTCAACAACTCTCTCATCAAGACCTTCATATCTGCTGCAAACAAAGCAAATGTGATTTTTTTTATAGAGCCTTTTTGCATCATTTTGACTAAATTTTTTACCAGCTGGCGTCAAAAAAATAACATGAGCATTTTTATCTTTTTCTTTTACAAATTTGATCGACTCGTCTAAAGGCTGTGGAAACATCAAAAGCCCTGCTCCACCTCCGATCATATAGTCATCAACTTTATTGTGCTTATCGTTGGTAAAATTTCTTGGATTTATAAAATCAATTTCTATAAATTTATTACTAATCGCACGTTTTAAAATAGAATCACAAAAGTAAGGTTTGACTAAATTTTCAA
>CAUSWS010000196.1:0-3063 GCA_963535265.1 uncultured Campylobacter sp.
TCTTTTTGCTCGGCGCCGGCGATGTCGTAAAATAAAATCACGTACATTTTTCTAACATTTTTCTAAATTTTAACTTGCGCAATATCCACTGTAAGCGCAGTTTGCGCAAAATTTGCCCTGCGTAAATTTCGGCGGTCGCTCTAGATTTGCGAGTGCCGTTATCTCGCTTAAAATTTGCTCGATCAGAGCGAAATTTTCGCTGCTATCATCCACTAAAATCACCTTTTTGCCGCTGATTAGTTTGCCTTTTACCTCTTTTAAATTTAAGCCGGTTTTTAAAAGATAGATATAAAAAAGTAGCTGCATCTTGCCCGCAAGCTCGTTTTTTAGGCTCTTTTTGTATTCGGTAATGAGATAATGTCCGCGCTGCTTGGAAAGTTTGTCGAATTTCAAATTTGAAAAGGCAAAGTCCTGCAAATCGCTCTCTTTGATCTCCGCCAGCGCCTTTCCCATCAGCACGTTTTCATCCTCCTGATCTGCGTGGATATGGTGCGCATAAAGCCACGCCTCGCGCTTGCAGGTGACGTAATAATTCACGAGCGTGCCGGTAATTTGGTCTTTGCAAAACATTAGTCGAATACCTCTTCGGCTGCCGTTAACTCAGGCAAGAATCCGTCAAATTTATTATAAAAATCGCTAGGCGCTAAAACATATCTGCCAAAAAACTCTATGGTGTATGACTTTATATTTTCAAGCATATTTTTGCCAACCGCAATGGTATATAGCTCTAGCTCTTTTTCAAGCTCTTTGATATTTGCCAAGATGACAAATTTATCTTTGCCTGAGGCCAAAAGCGCCTCTCGTTTTTCTAAAAAATCATTAAAATGACCATCATACTGCTCTATAAAGAGCGACACTTTGTAGTCTTGTTTTGGCATGAAGCTGGCATTAAATTTATCAAATAGCATTTGAAATTTTAACTCTTTAGCAAGGCTTAATAAGTCTACGCTTGTCGTTTCATCTTTGGTGCTTTGAAAATAGCTCTCTAAAATTTGATAAATTTCGCTCTCTTTTATAGTGTGAGCTAAAATTTCTTTTACTTGTTTTTCTTGCAAGTCTATATCGTGATATGGAAAATGTTTGCCGTCTAGATAATCAAAGACTATGATTTTTGCTGGTTTGCTAGATGTGGCGTTGCGATTTACCCTGCCAGCTGCCTGGATGATGGCGCCAATGGGTGCAAATTCACGGAATCCAGCGTCGAAACTAAGATCAACTCCAGCTTCTATGAGCTGAGTGGCGACTAGGGTGATTTTCTTGCCGCTGTCAAGTTTCTCTCTTATCTCCTCTATTATTTGTACTCTGTGAAGCGGAATCTGATGCGTTGTCAAAAGATAGACACTTCTTTTGCCGCTATTTTTTAGGGCTTCGTATAGCCTTTTGGCTTTTGAAATTGTATTTACAACGCAAAGTGCGCTCTCGTTTTGATGTTTTAAAATTACATTTACCAAATAAACAAGACCATTTATATAAGTCTCGTAGATGATATCATATCTATCTTTTTCGCGTTTATATAAAATAGGCTCCGAAAGCTCGGTAAAGCTCTCTAGCTCAGCTGCGATATGAGGCATAGTTGCCGACATGATTATAAAATGGATATCGTATCTTTTTGAAAATTCGTTAAAAGCGGCTGCGATGGATTTTAGTAGCACTCGCGGAATATTTTGTATCTCGTCTATTATAACGACGCTTTCAAGCTTGAGATTGTCTTTATTGTGGTTTGAGAAAAAAGTAAAAAATAGCTGGTTAAAAGTCGTAACTATAAAATTTTCATGCCAGACGTCGGCCAAGAACACCTTTTGCATAAACTGCTCTTGTTCATCGTCGTTTTGGCTTTTATAGCTTGTTAGATGGTGATACTTTAAAACGTCTTGATCTGCTATTATTTTTTGATACTCAGTGTGTGTTTGATCTATGATAGACGTAAAAGGTATAGCCGTTATGATGCGCCTTTTATTGCCATCTCTAGCTATTTCTAAGGCTAAATTTAATGCCAAAAATGTTTTGCCGATACCCGTTGGCGCCTTTATGAGAAATGTTTTCTTGTCTTTATTAGAGTTAAAATTTTTAAATATAATCTCTCTTGCTTTATTTTTATAATCATCTTGCTTTTTGGCGGCTATTAAGCTCTTTATTTGGTTTATGTAAAGATCTACCTTTTTGGCATTTAAAACGGCTAAATTTTGATAGCTTTCTGAAAAAATAGCTTCAAATTTATCAGCTAAAATGAGCCTTGAGTATCTTTTTTTAAAAATAAAAAAGCTCTCCAAACCGTAATATTTTGATAGTTCATTTTCTAAGTCTAAAAAATAGTCCACAAAGTCGTAGATATCTATATCGATATCCAAATTTGCTTTTTGAGCTATCTCGTCTATCTTTTTGAGCTTGTCTGCTACTTTAACTTTTGTAGATCCTATGTTTGAGATAAAGGAGTCTACATCCGGCAAATCAGAGTGGTGTTTTAAGATGGCAAAGAAATTTGCTAAGAAATTTATATCTTTGTCGGTTCTAGTAAAAAAGTATACAAAAGCGCTTTCTAGAGTATGCGTAGTTTTTAGCTTTTGCCGTGCTTTTTCAAATTCATCTGCCGAGTTAAAATTTTTAGCATCTAAATTTATATAGTCTTGAAATTTTTGTGAAATTTTGGCTAGATCGTGAAAAGATGCTACTTCTTTGTGCTCATCGTCATCAAAGCTGTTGGCTATATTTTTAATGTGCGAGTTGTATGGTTTTTGCGGATGGGAGTTAAAAACGTCTGAAATTTTCATCATACAAATAAGCAGCGATAAGTTTTTTGGGCGCAAATCACCTCGCAAGCCTCTACATTTTTTACCTTTATTTGGTTGTTTGAAAATATCAAATTTATATGCGTTTTTGGAGACCTGTCGTCATCTAGGCTTCCAGCAAAGCAGATTGGCGAGTACAAAACATTTTCGTTAAAACATATATTATGCGCCTTGCTTTGCGGCACAAACGAGTCAATACCTACCTCATCAAAATTTTTGTATGTAAAATTTACTATCTCCATAAACTCAAAATTACCAGCAAATTCGCTATTGCCAA
>CAUSWS010000197.1:0-3062 GCA_963535265.1 uncultured Campylobacter sp.
GCGTGTATGCGGTCGTTTATGACGCCAAATTCTATCGCATCTACGCCAAATTCAGCAAAGTGCCTTGCATCGCTCGTGCCACCTTTTGTATTTAAAAGTGGCGTAACGCCGGTGATCTTTGTAACAGAGGCCATTAAATTTCTTACGATCTTACTATCTTTGTTGGTTAAAAATCTCTTTGAGCTTTGTTTGATACTAAGCTCGTAGCTAAGCCCATCTAAAACGCTTCTAAGATAGCTCTCAACGTCATTTACATCGGTTAAATTTGAGTTTCTAACGTTAAACATTATGCTAAGTTCGCTTGGCGTGACGTTGCAAACCTGCATGCCACCACGAATGTCTGTCACCACGATCTTGCTTGGGCTAAAAAACTCGCTCCCACCGTCCATATCGTGATCAGCTATCTTACTTAAAAGTGGAGCTATCAAATTTACTGGATTTACACATTTTTCAGGGTATGCCACGTGACCTTGAACGCCCTTTATCACGATCTTGCCATTTATCGAGCCACGTCTGCCGACCTTTATACTATCGCCAAATTTCTTATCACAAGTTGGCTCAGCCACGACGCAAAATTTTGGCAGATCTCCTATCTCTCGCAGACATTCAAGCGCTAAAGGCGTGCCATAAGTGCCATCGCCCTCTTCGTCGCTTGTTAAAATAAGGCTTAATTTACCATCAAATTTCGCCTCTTTGCACGCACAAACAAAGGCAGCCACACCGCTTTTCATATCCTGCGCACCCCTTGCGTAGATGTAGCCATCTTTTTCAAGTGGGCTAAATGGCTCGCTATCCCAGCCATCTCCTGGAGGCACGACATCGACGTGTCCTGCAAAGGCTAGATGTTCACCGTTTCCATAAATTTTAGAAAGTATGAGATTTTTTGTGCCATTTTTTTCTATAAATTTAGCCTCAAAATCAGGTAAAAATTTAGCGATAAACTCCAAGCTGCCTGCATCATCTGGCGTGATAGAACGAAAGCTTAAAAGCTCTTTTAAAAAGCTAACTACCACTAAAACGCCTTTTTAGAAGGAATGCCCAAGTAAAATCCCTGGAATTCGTCGATGCCTATCTCCTTACAGACGTTAAAGATTTCTTTAGAATGAACATACTCTGCGATCGTTTTTATACCAAGATCCTTTGCAAATGCCACGATCGCGCTTGCGATGGCGTATGAGTCTTTATTGATATCGATATCTTTGATGATAGAGCCGTCGATCTTCACGTAGTCTGGCTTGATCTTTATAATGTAAGAGAAATTTGAGTAGCCAGAGCCAAAGTCGTCAATCGCTATCATAGCGCCCATGCTCTTTACTCGCTCGATAAATACTGAGACGCGCTCAGCACTCTTTAGCTCCTCGTCTTCAACTATCTCAAAAACTATCCTGCCAGCAACATTGTGCTTATTTAGCAAATTTAAAACCAGCGCAGAGACGTCGCCATCTATCATATCTCGGCTGCTTAAATTTATAGAAAGAACCAAATTTGGATCCTCAGTGAGGTGCTCAAAGCACTTTTTGATGAGCTGTTTTTCAAGGTCTGCGTAACGCTTGATACGCTTTGAGATATCTAAAAATACGCTTGGCGAGATGACGTCGTCGCGGTCTAAAATTCTTATTAAGCATTCATATTTTATAGGGATCTTTTTCTCGTCAAATATCGGCTGAAAATACGGCACGATGTTGTCATTTATTGTAGCATTTTGGATAAGCTTTGAGCGCTCGATCTGATTTGCGTATTCATCTTTTTGGCTTAGCCCTTTAAAGTAGCAAACATAGTCTTTGTCGAGTGATTTGGCTGATTTTAACGCGATGGTTGCCTTTCTTAAAGTCTGGTCGCTATCAAGCGCAAAGCCTATGGTGTTGTGAATTTCTATATCATCGACCTCTACGCCATTTTCATCTTTTATGCTAAGCATCCTGCCTTTAAAGATCTCTATTAAATTTTCAGCAAGCTCTTCGTATCTGTCGATAAAGTCGTTATTATCTTCAACCAAAGCAAATCTGTCCGCCTCGATACAATAAGCCTTCATATTCTCATTTTTTGCAAATTCTTTGATGAGATTTGCCATCTGTTTTAGTATCTGGTCACACACGTATTTGCCGTAGTAGTCGTTCATCTTGCCAAAATCATCGATATCCATAAGTATCACTTTTGGATATTTATACTCGCTCATATCTTTTAAAAGCGCAGCCTTGTTAAAAAGTCCTGTCATCGGATCAATATACAGTTTCTCACTTAAATCAGCTATCTTTTCAACACTATATTTTTTTAATTTATCATAGTTGGATACAGTTCTTTTATACTTGATAATAAATAAAGAACTTACGATAAGACCGACAATTAACCCAGCAAAACTTATAAAAAATGTTATATACATATTTTGAAAAAACCACTGATAAAAGTACCTATCACTAAAACCAATAATTCTTTGATCAATATTTGCCTTAAAGCCTAAAATATAGTCTTTTATAGGCACAAACATACAAACTTTTGCACTATTTTCAGGTAATATTTCAGCTAAGAAATAATCTTTTTGAAAATCATGCGAATATATATCTCCACATTCCTTATCATCATAGTCTTTTCCTACTAAACTTGCATCCGAAGCTGCCACGATTTTAAAACCATTTTTATCATTGTCTTTTAGTAAGGCTACATTTCCAATGGCACTATTATTTATATAATTTTGAAAATTTGCAACATTTAAATTACTGACATTTTTAAAGTAATTTACAAACTGATATGTTAAATATTCTGTCCTTTTTCTAATATCATAGCCACTAGAGGCAATAGCACTATTATATTTAAAATAAAAAACAACCAAATTTTCAATCACAAAGAATGAAAATAATACAAACATAACAATAGCAATAATTTTGACATTGTTTATACTTTTTTTTTGTAAATCTTCAGACATAAAATTAAACTCCCTTTCCTATGGCTAAGGCTTTCAAATTATAACTACCTAACTTTTGCTTTAAATTAAAGCTTAACAATCTTTGCACCATATCCGCCTTGATTTGCCGGTGCGTCAAAAAATTCTTTCACGCTTGGATGCT
>CAUSWS010000198.1:0-3059 GCA_963535265.1 uncultured Campylobacter sp.
ACTTTATCATCTCAAAGAGGCGCATAGGCTACAAGATAGATGCACAAGAGCTTTAAGATCCAGATCATAGCGACATTTGTCATAATGTCGCTTTTTTGCTTTCAAAGCTTTGTGATCTTAAATTTAAGCCAGAAAAACAGCAGCTCAAAAGCCCTTTTTGGTGCTATGAAGCATGAAACCATCATCAAAAATTCATTTCTAAAAAACGAAAACATAGCTAGCTCATTAAAATATAAATTTGCTATCTATGATGTAAATTTTAAACCCATCATCTCAACCCTCGTCAAAGAGCCAAGTAACTTTAAATTTGTAACTCTTGAAGAGAACGGATGCCTCTTTTACAAGAGCTTTTTTATAAAAGACAAGACCCCTTACTACATCGTCGTAGAAAAGGAGCTTGATAACAAAAAGAACATCTTTTTAACAGCTCTTATGCTGCTTGTCATCCTTGTGGCAGTGCTTTTTATCGTCTATTTTTTATATCTAAGCAGCGTTAAGCCTTATAAAGAGTTTCAAAAGTATATGAATAACTTTTTTAACGACGCTATGCACGAGCTAAAGACCCCACTTGGCGTAGCTGGCATGAACCTTGAGATGCTTGGACTTGAAAACAAGTATGTAACTCGCATCAAAAACGCCCTAAAACAGATGCAAATAACCTACGAAGATGTAGAGTACTTCATAAAGCGTGGCTACATCAAATTTCCACTTGAGAGGCTAAATTTGGGCGAGTATGTTAAAGAGCGAGTGAAATTTCTCTCAAGTGTGGCTGATGTCAAGCACATCGTAGTAAAGACAAATTTAGCAAGCGAGGCATTTACTATGCTAAGCAAGGTCGAAGCTCAGCGCATCATAGATAACACCATCACAAATGCCATAAAATACAGCCCAAAAGAGAGCGAGATAATAGTAAATTTAGAGCTTGAAGCAGATCGCATAAATCTTAGCGTGCAGGACTTTGGCAAGGGGATAAAGGACGTCAAAAGGGTCTGGAAAAGATACGTGAGAGAGGATGAAATTCAAGGCGGTTTTGGTCTTGGGCTAAATATCGTCAGTGAAATTTGCCAAAAACATGAAATTTTATACGGCGTTGATAGCGTTTATAGCGAGGGCAGCACCTTTTACTATAAATTTAAACGAGCTTAGATTAAGCATAAAAGCGTAAAATGAAGCCTTAAATTTAGAAGGAAAAACTTTGGATAGAATCGTTGAAATCGAAAAAGTAAGCTTTGAAAACGACTTTGAAGTCTCGCTTAGACCTAGCAAATTTGAAGACTACATCGGCCAAGAAAAGATAAAACAAAATTTAGACGTCTTTATAAAAGCAGCCAAAAAGCGAAATGAGTGCCTAGATCACGTGCTATTTTACGGACCTCCAGGACTTGGTAAAACCACCCTTGCTCACATCATCGCAAACGAAATGGGCGTAAGTATCAAAATGACCGCAGCACCGATGATAGAAAAGAGTGGCGATCTTGCGGCGATCCTTACAAATTTACAAGAGGGCGACGTGCTTTTTATCGACGAGATCCACCGCCTAAGCCCAGCCATTGAAGAGGTGCTTTACCCTGCGATGGAAGATTTTAGGCTAGACATCATCATAGGCTCAGGGCCTGCAGCTCAGACTATCAAGATAGACCTGCCAAAATTTACGCTTATTGGCGCGACCACTCGTGCTGGTATGATCTCAGCGCCTTTAAGAGACCGCTTTGGGATGGATTTTAGGCTGCAGTTTTACACAAGTAGCGAGCTAAGCCGCATCGTGCAGATCGCCTCAGCTAAGCTTGGCAAAGAGTGCGACAAAAACGCCTCGCTTGAGATCGCCAAACGCTCACGTGCCACACCAAGGATCGCTCTTAGACTGCTAAAGCGAATTCGCGACTTTGCCGAGGTAAATGACGAGCAAATCATTAGCCACGAGCGTGCAAAAGAGGGGCTTAATGCGCTTGGTGTAAATTCGCTTGGATTTGATGAGATGGATATTAGGTATTTAGAAATTTTGATGCAAGCAAGGCGCCGTCCTATGGGGCTTAGCACGATCGCAGCGGCACTTAGTGAGGACGAGGGCACGGTTGAGGACGTCATCGAGCCATATCTGCTTGCAAATGGCTTTATCGAGCGCACCGCAAAGGGCAGGATCGCAAGTGCGAAGTGTTTTGATACCTTTAACGTCAAGATCGACATCGAAAAAGGGCTTTTTGAGTAGCGAAATTTAAATTTGGAGCAAAAATGGGCGAGCCACATCTTTGTCCTAAGTGCAAGCAAAGGACGATTTATTTTGACGGGATCTGCTATTGGTGCAGGCAAAAAGAGAAGCTGGAGTTTTACCAAGGCTTAAGCGAAGATGAGATCAAAAATAGGCAGAAAAATATCCTCGCTCACATTGACGAGCTAGATAAATTTGATGAAATTTACAGCGACCTCACATATATTTTTTATCTGCATGGCATTTGCGATGAGCAGATCATTAATGAGCTTACAAAAAACGGCGAGTACTACCCACCTGAAATTTACAAAAAGGCTTCATCGAATATCCGAGATGAGCTTATAAGCAGGCTCTCAAACGAGGAAAATATAGTTAAGCTAAATCACATCCTCTCGGCACTTGCCTGGCAGGGCGATGAGGTGGTGAGAGAGCTATTTTTTAGGCTTTATGGTGCGCCAAAGCCTTGGAAGACGAAGCTTTATGCCGACACTGATGGATACTCGCAGACTGCTGGCTGGAGCTTTGATAGCAGTGGCAAGAGAAGAAGCCTAGTTTTTGATAAGTGCTTTACCTGCGAGCCAAGCCAAAGCGCAGAGGCAAGCGTTAAATTTAAAGCATCAAATGATGAAAAATGTAAATTTTGTAGCGGCGAGATGCTGGAGCTTACCATCAAAAAAGAGAGCCTAAAGCGATTTGGGCTAGAACTTAAAAATGACGCTGTGCTTAAATTTTGTCCGACATGCGTGGGCTTTGTGCAGTACTTTTGCCAAAATGACGGAAAAAGCGTGCAAACAGAAGTGGTAGGCGAGGGTGAGAGCGAAGACTATGTAAGAGACGCTGTGGCGGTGCTTGA
>CAUSWS010000199.1:0-3043 GCA_963535265.1 uncultured Campylobacter sp.
GCACAAAGTGTCGCAACCACAGCAGAATCAATACCGCCGCTTACGCCTAATAGTAGTTTTTTACCTTTAGTTTTATCTTTTAAGCTAAAAACTAAGGTTTCTTCTATTTTTTGATACCCCTTCATTGTCCCTTTGCCTAAATTTGCTTCCTTCTGAAAAGATTATACTAAGTAAATTTAAAATTTTTCTTTAAGTTTAAGTAAAAAGATGTAAAATTTTAAGAAATAATAAATTTAAGGTAAAAAATGAGAGTAATGCATAAAAGTTTTGGCGATTTTGGGACAAATTGCTACATCGTCACCAAAAATGGCTCAAGTTTAGTGATAGACCCAGGCGACGGGGCAAAAGAGTGGGTTTTGCAAAATGCACAAAATTTAAAGGCGATACTTTGCACTCATGGGCATTTTGACCATATTTACGACGTGAGCGAGCTAAAAAATGAGCTAAAAATCCCGGTTTATATCAACAAATTTGACGCTTTCATGTGTGAGAGTGACATTTTTGGCTATATGAAAAATACCTTTGTGCCAGATATTTTGGCTCAAGGCGATGATAGCTTTGCGGTGAGTGACTTTTCTTTTAAATTTCACCATTTTCCAGGACACACACCAGGTTGCTCGATGATAGAGGTAAATGGCGTGATATTTAGCGGGGACTTTTTATTTAGAGGTAGTATTGGCCGCTGGGACTTTCCATATTCAGATAAAAATGAGATGCTAAATAGTTTAGAAAAATGTAAAAATCTAAAGGGCGACTTCGCACTCTACCCAGGGCATGGAGAAAGCAGCACGCTAAAAGCCGAACAACAAGAGCTTGATAGATGGGTAGAGATCATAGAAAAAAGTTAATATTCTTAGTTAAGAAAACTATTAGACTAAATATATATTTTCTATAAAGTACTTGTAAAATTTTGATTTTATGAAAAAGATTTATGTTTAAAAGAAGATCCGAGCGAAAGCTCGCTCGGATAAATGTTTTTAGAAGCTATATTTTGCTTCAAATCTTATACGATCTTGTTTAAAGCTTGCACCGTCTTTTTTATCTTTAGCAGCTGCATACCATGTTAAGAATGTAAGTTTTTTGCTGTATTTGTAGCTAGCACCTGTATACCATTCGCTTCTTTTTGCTCTCTCTTTACCAAGTCCCCAACTATAACCTTTGCCTTGAGTATATCCAGCGTCAAAGCCAAATTTATCTATATCATATCCAGCGTTAACAAACCAGTAGTCGTTGTTTCCTTTGATGTTATTGTAGTATTGTTTGCCACCATTCATTACACCATTTAAGATCTTAGTTGGATTAATTAGCTGACCATTTGATTCAATTGAAACAAATGAATATTTATTGTTGTCTTTATTTTTAGCATCAAAGTCTAAATAACCAGCGTTAAGTTTGGCACCAAATAGTTTTGTGCCAGCCTGAACTGCCCAGAAATTTGCATCAGCTACTTTTTTATGGTCTGAGTCGTTATGAACAAATTGACCTTTTAAGTTTAGATTCACATCATCAGTTACATCAAAGCTAACACCAGCTTCAGCGCCATAAAGTGTTGCTATTTCTTGAAGGTTAGCAATAGCTACTTTAAATGATACTGGATTATAACTACCAGCTGCACCTAAATAGTAAAGGTTTCCTGGAGCATCTCCGAAGTTATTTGTTGACACATCAGTGCCATTTATTTTTTCTTTTCCATCTACTATATTTTTAACCAAAGGACCATCATTGTCTTGATCACTTGCTAGAGCATCATAAGCAGCAGCTGTTAAAGTAAGACCAGGTACATCAGTACTTACTACTTTTAAGCCAGTGCCAGCTAGCTCACCATCATCATAGAATGTTTTTATAAGTTGTTTGCCAGCTGTGATAGTAGTATTAGCTACCTTGTAGCCTAGATACATCTCATATACAGAGAATGAACTAGTTGTATCTGTTTTATCTGTGCCATCTGTATTCTTATTGGCGTCAAATGCATTATCTCCAGAGCCATCAGCTGTTGTTGGAGCATATCTTAGTGTTAAAACTCCAAAGAAATTATCATCGATAGCAGCTTTGAATGAAGTAATCATTCTAAAAGCATGAGATGCTGTGTCATTCGTTTTTGCTTTTGTATCAGGGTTTGATTTGTAATGATCATTTGTATAACGATATCTTGCAAATCCTGAAAGATCTACATTTTTTATAGCTTCTTCAAGTGGAGTTGCACTTGCAACGCTTGAAAATGCACCTAAAGCAACCAAAGCAGCTAAGCTAACTTTTGTAAGTTTCATCTAAATCTCCTTTTGATAAAAATGTTTTGAAAGGATATTATCATAGAAAATTAATTTTATAGCTTAAATTTTGTTAAAAATTTCAAAAATTATTACCGATCATTTACCAAATTAGGATAATGAGATAAAATTTGTCTTTAAAAATTTGAGTTTTTTGAAGTTAAAAGATGAGAATTTATATCTCATCAGTTAAATTTAGCCGTTATTTTTAGCCTGCGCCTCGTCGCGCTCTTTCTTTTGTCTTATGGCGGCTTCTTTTTGGATATTTTTTTGTTGAGTGACAAAGATATGCTCTTCAAGCGTGACTAGCTGAAAGACGCCCTCAAAGATCTTGATCTCTTTTACGTAGCCTATCACTTTTACCTCTCGCTTTCTGCTCTCTTCAAACCTTGCTTGTGCGTCAAATTCGACCATATCGCCAAGCTTGAGCGGTCCAAAGAAATTTATCCTAGCGCCGATGCTAACGCAAAATTCTTCATTTATAGATAAAAGTGCTGCGTAGTTTGCCCCCATAAAGACAAAGCCGCTATGTATGAGCCCTTCGGCATCGCTTACCATATCAGCTGTGGTAAAAAATCTAGTTTTTGCGTGATTTTTCTCAAGCAAAAATGCCGTTCCACTAAAATTTAGCTTTGTTAAAGGTGCTGTTTTTATCTCGTTTCTTAGCGGGTTTTCGTCCTCTGGGAGGATTATTTGTGATTCGTCTTTTGCTTCAAAAATATTTTCATCTGCCATATTTATCCTTAAATTTTAACTCTCACGTAGGCTCTTTTTGG
>CAUSWS010000200.1:0-3037 GCA_963535265.1 uncultured Campylobacter sp.
AAAGCGCACATCCACATCGCTCACGTAAGCTCGGAGTACTCGCTAAAGATCATCGAAATGGGTAAAAAAGAGGGCATAAACATCACTTGTGAGGCCACACCTCACCATTTTAGCTTTAGCGATGATGAAATTTTGAAAAATGCCTATGATACAAATTTCAAAATGTCACCGCCACTTCGTGAGATAAGCGACGTAAAAGCGGTGAGAGAAGCGCTAAAAAGCGGCCTTATAGACGTCATTGCCACCGATCATGCACCGCACCATACAGATGAAAAGATAGTGGAATTTGACAAGGCGCCATTTGGTATCATCGGACTTCAAACCCTTGTGCCACTCACTCTTAAGCTCGTAAATGAGGGTGTTATAAGCCTAGAGCGCATGGTGGAGCTAACTTCTACAAATGCAGCTAAGATGCTAAATTTAAAAGATAAAGGCAGGCTTGCTGAGGGCATGCTAGCTGACATCGCTGTGATAGACCCTGAGATCGAGTATGTTTATGATGAAAAGATAAACCGCTCAAAATCGGTAAATTCTCCACTTTTTGGCAAAAAGCTAAAAGGCGCAGCGACTACTACTATAAAAAGTGGCAAGATCGTTTATGAGTTTGGAAAATAATCTAAATTTGCTCGTGCGTGCGGGTGAATTTGTTTAGATGCTTTGAAATATAAAATTTGCTAGAAATTTCTAGCAAATTTTAGTTTTTTAAGAGTTATATTTTTTAACGATACCGCGAACGACTTTTTCTATAAAAAGTGCAGAGGCTACTTCGCAGTGCTCTCTTGTAGAGTGAGGTGAGTAGATGTTTGGTCCAATAGAACATGCACTAAGACCTGCTTTTTTCTCCAAAAGCACTCCACACTCAAGTCCAGCATGCACAGCTGTTATCCTTGCTTCTGGCTTATAAATTTTAAGCTCTTCTAAAATATCGTTTGCAAATTTATCATTAACTGGTTTCCAAGCTGGGTTTCTATCTTTTGAAATGATGTTAAAACCGACTGCTTTTGCAAGCTCTGAAATTTCAAATTCCATCCTATTTAGCCCATCTTTACTCATTGATCTTGCGAAAAATTCTACTTCAAGCGTGCCGTCGTCTTTGATCTTTGCAAGTGAGAGATTGACGCTATCTTGTGGTATGCCTAGCTCACAGTTATAGGCTCTTACGCCTTGTGAAAATGAGTTTATTAAAGCTAAAATTTTCTCTCCGTTTTCTAAAATTTCATCCCCTTTGCCAAGCTTTTTCACGCTTAAATTTTCACACTCGCTTTTTAGCTCTTTATCGCTTAAAACTAGCGCAGTTGCACCGCTTGGGATAGAGTTGCTTCGCTCGCCACCTTCAAATTTAACAAGCTTGCAGCCATTTTTAGTCACAAATGCCGCCAAAACCTTGATCGCATTTGGGATATTTTTATGTATCTCGTTGCCAGAGTGTCCGCCAGGTAGGCCGCTCACTTTTACTTCGTAAAGCGTGCTCTCTTTTGTTTTTTTGCTATTAAGCGCAATGGTAGCAAATAAATTTACACCGCCAGCGCAGCCGATAGTGACGCGGTCGTCTTCTTCGCTGTCTAAATTTAAAAGCTTATCGGCTTTTAGATCGCCGCTAAAGCCAGCAGCTCCGACCATGCCGACCTCTTCGTTGTTTGTAAAAAGGCACTCTATGTCGTCAAATTCGCTTATCATCTGCATCATGATAGCCACACCTATGCCGTTATCAGCGCCTAAAGATGAGTTTTTAGCCCTCATGTAGCCATCATCGCCATAAACTATCTCGATCTTTGGCGCATCGCCCATGCAGACCATATCGTAGTGGCTTTGCAAGCAAATTTTTGGCTTGCCCTTATAGGCATGAACGTTGCCAAAGCTATCGACCACGACCTCACAGCCCTTATCTCTTGCAAAATCGGCCAGAAAATCACGCATCTTATCAGTATCGTAACTGCAGTGCGGTATCGCCGCAAGTGTCTCAAATTTCGTTAGGATTTCGCTCTTTGACATATTTGCCTCCATAAATTTATTTTATCTCGCCTTTATAGCCAGTCGCATCGACCGCCTTTAAAAGCTCTTTTTCATCGACATTATCATCTGCTACAATGACAGCTTTTCGCTCTTTTAGCGATACGTCTGCCTTTTTGACGCCCTCAACGCTAAGTGCAGCTTTTCTTACTATCGCCGTGCAAAGCGGACAGTGCATGCTAGGCACCAAAATTTCTATCGTTTTCTCAGCGTAGCAACTAAGTGCAAGAATGGCTAAAACTAAAATTTTACGCATAAATTTCTCCTAAAAGCTCCGGATATGTAAGGAGTAAAAGCAAAATCACTCCAAAAAGTATATATATAAGTATCCATTTTTTCTTTTTATAGCTTAGGTTGCAGCTTTTTGGCTTGTAAAACAGAGCTATCCCTGAGATCACAAAGCAAATGACGGCCACGACGCTTAAAGGGACGCGGTACTCATATAAATTTTGTGTCCAAGATAGAAATGAAAAAGATGTGCCAAAAAGCATAAAAAGAAGTGCCGGCAAGCAGCACAAGGTAGCGCCGATAGCACTACCTATGGATGTTAGTATCAGCCAAAAGGCTCTCATTTTAGCTCTGTTGAGGCGTAGTCGTAGCTAAATTCTTTCGGCGAATAGTAGTTTTGTGTGTTGCCATCAACCTCAGCGTATGGATAGCCAAAGTTATTTAGCGGAGTTTGCTCTGGGGTTGGCTTTAAGATAAAGTCGCGTCCGTAGTTAAAGCCTATCCAGCACATCTCCCAGTTGCCAAAGCAGTAGTCCCTAACAGCTACGATCTTAGCGTCGTCATTTGTTAATTTCTCGCCTAGTCTTACCTTTGTGACGTCTGCTGGATCAACTGGTATCCAACCATAGCCTTTTAAGTAAAACTCAGCCCTGCAGTGCTGTCCGCCTGAAATTTTAGCCACGCCATCTTTTGCGCTACCCATTTGATCTGAAAATCTAGACTGACCAACTCTAATGCCAAAAATTTCTCTTGCTGGGATGCCAACTGATCTGCAAAGTCCCACAAAAACTGAGTTTAT
>CAUSWS010000201.1:0-3025 GCA_963535265.1 uncultured Campylobacter sp.
AGCCAAAGGCTATAAAAGAGTGCTTGGAGCCTGTATTTCCAGCGGTGCCATACTGCATAGACCTGATCGAGGGTGCGTTTATAGAGACAGATGAAAACGTGATGAAAGTTTTCCGCCCTAAACAAAAGAAAATTTCTTAAATTTAATCCACAATAGAGCCTAAATTTAAGCCAGCCATCTTTGGTAGCGGCTAAATTTAGGTTTTTATTTGTTTAAATTTTATTGCTAAAGATTGTTTTATATTTTAATCATTCTAATATATAAATTGTATTAAATATATAGTAGTCTTTTGATATAATGCGATAAGTTTAAAAATTTTTTAAGGTAGGTGTGTTATGGAAGTAGTTGTTGCGATTTTGATTTGTTTTTTCTTAATATGTATTATAGAAGGAAATACAAAAAAGCACAATAAAAAAGAAAAATTTCAGAATCACGATAATCAAAAAGGGGCTATATCTATGATTGTAGATATGCGTAATTATCCTTATGGTTTACCAAATGATTATTTATTAAATTCTATGACTTATAGAAGTGTTTGTCAAATGATATATCATATAGATGAGTGGCAAATAAAACAAACTTTTGGCAACTGCAAACAAATAAATATACAAGATTTTCAAGAGAAGATGGATAATGGAGAAATAGTTTTTTTCGATAAAAATAGCCGAATTCCAAACACCATAAGAGAATGGTTAAAGAGTGTTGATTATCCGTATAAAATAACTCCTTTTAAAATTTTTGCAATTTATCAACTTGCAAAATATGAGATTGGAATATTAAAACAAGGTCAAGGGAGTGAATATAATGCAAGCTTTGAAGAATTGGTATATGATCAAATTATGATAATGGCTAATTACTCAAAAAATATTGCTAGTAAAGATTTTGTTAATAAAAGCGGACTTAAAGTAAAAGATTATTTTATAAATCAAAAGGCTATGGGGTATATGAGTATGTGTGGTCATTTTCCTAATGCCATTATGATTGAATTGTTTGGTGAGCCTATTGAGCAAAGACCATATTATGTTGTACCGATACTATTTTTAATATTGGCAACACTCATAGTTCAAGAAAAAATTGGAACATATGAAAATTTTTTAGACATACAGGTATTTTAAAAATAAAAATCGTCTACTATCTTTTTTATAAGCTCTATATCGCCGTTCATTGCTAGGCTCATGAAGCAAATGCCATTTGCACCAGCTTTTATAGCTTCTTTGTAGTTCCCACTATCTAGTCCGCCAAGTGCGTAAATTTCTTTATCAAAGCTTTTTAGCTCGCTTATAAAATTTAGCCCTTTTGGCTCTAAACCCGCCTTGCAAGATGTGGCAAATATATGAGAAGCAACGAGCACGTCAGCGATAGAGGCTGAAATTTTAGCCTGCTCTAGGTCGTGAGCTGGGGCGTAAATTTTAGCTGTTTTTCTAAATTCATCTAAAAAAACGGCGTGATTTTTAAAAAAATCAAGCTGTGCCGAAGTGAGCCAAAAGTCGCTCTTTAGCTTGCATGCTACGTCAAAAAATTGATTAATGATAAATTTCTTGCGGTAGTTTTCACAAATTTGAGCCACAACCCTAGCAAGATCGTAAAAATGAGCCTCGTTTAGCCCCTTTGCGCGAAGCAAAATTTCATCCACGCCAGCCTTGCAAAGTAGCTGTATCCTCTTTAAAAAGTCATCGCCCTCATAGCTTTCAAAATCAGCCACACAGAGAATTTTAAACATAGACATACTCGCTCATCAAGGGCTCTAAGCCGTTTGCTTTTATCATTGCTTTTATCTCATCCACACTTCTGCTGTCGCTTATCTCAAACTGCTCGTCGCCCTTTTTCTCTTCGCCGTGAGCTCCGATGCTCACTTTTACGCCAGCGCTTATTTTGTTTGTGGCGATCTTTACGGCGTTATCGCGAAATTTCGCCTTTTCTCTAGTTGAGATCGTTATGCTCGCTGTTGGCATGAAAATTCTATACGCGCAGATCACTTGCAAAAGCTCGCGCTCGCCCACGTCACGCGGATTGATGCGATCGTTGTTAATGATAGGGCGAAGTCTTGGGCATGAAAATGCGATCTCGGCGTGCGGATACTTTTTTTGAACCAAGCTTGCGTGCAGTGCGGTCGCAAAAGCGTCAAGCCTAAAGTCATCTATGCCAAGAAGTGCCGCAAAGCCAACCCCTCTCATGCCCCCAAGAAGCGCTCGCTCCTGCGCATTTAGGCGGTAAGGGAAAATTCTCTTGTTGCCGCCAAGGTGGATCTTCTCGTATTTTGTGGGATTGTAGGTCTCTTGAAAGACGGTCACGTAGTCTGCGCCACTTTTGTGAAGCAGGGCGTAGCCGCCTGAATTTAATGGGTAAATTTCAACCCCAACGACTTTAAAAAATTTCTTTGCTAAAGCGCAGGCGTTTGCGATGTAAGCGACACTTGAGTTGGTCTCGCTCTCGCCAGTTAGGATCAAAATTTCTTCCAAGCCGCTCTTTGAAATTTCTCTTAGCTCTCTTGTGATCTCCTCGTCGCTTAGCTTTGCTCTTTTTATCTTGTTGTTAGCGTTAAAACCGCAATAAACGCAGAGATTATCGCAGTAGTTTGCTATGTAAAGTGGGGTAAAAAGCGTGATATTTGAGCCAAAATTTGCCCTTGTCTTTGCCTGAGCGAGCTGAGCTATTTGCTCTAAAAATGGCGCTGCAGCAGGCGAGAGTAGGGCTTTTAAATTTTCAAGCGAGCAGTGTTTTGCATTTAGAGCTGCTTTTACATCAGCCTCGGTGTAAATTTCAGGCTTGTAATTCGCGCGCTCTTTTAAAATTTCATCCATGATGTCGCTGCCAACATCCTGCATGTGTGGTAGCAGCTGCATGTGATCGGTTCTTGTAAATTTCATCAGTCTAAAAATCCAGTGAGCGGTGATGAGGCATTTGCGCTTTTGCTCTTTGCGCCAAGCCCTGCTAGGTAGGCGTTGCGACCAGCGATGATAGCCTCTTTGAAGGCTCTTGCCATGAGCGGGATATTTTTAGATGAGGCGATGGCTGTGTTTGCCAT
>CAUSWS010000202.1:0-3023 GCA_963535265.1 uncultured Campylobacter sp.
AAATGAAAATAGCAGTAGTAGGACTTGGATATGTGGGACTTCCACTAGCAGCAGCTTTTAGCGAGAAGTACGAAGTAGTAGGCTTTGACGTAAATGCAAAACGTATAGAAGAGCTTAAAAGTGGCTATGATAGAACGCTTGAACTTAGCAACGAGCAGATGAAAAAAGCGATCGATAATGGCATGAAATTTAGTCTAAATTTAGATGACATCAGAAGTTGCAACTTCTTCATCGTAACCGTCCCAACTCCGATAGATAAGAACAAACGCCCTGATCTAACTCCAGTGGTAAAAGCGACTGAGAGCGTGGCAAAAGTGCTTAAAAAAGGCGACATCGTTGTCTATGAGAGCACCGTTTATCCAGGCGTTACAGAAGAAATTTGCGTGCCACTTCTTGAAAAGAGTGGGCTTAAATTTAACAAAGACTTCTTCTGCGGCTACTCTCCAGAGCGCATAAACCCAGGTGATAAAGAGCACACTGTTACAAAGATTAAAAAGATCACAAGTGGCTCAACTCCAGAGATCGCTGACAAGGTCGATGAAATTTATCGTTCTATCATCACAGCTGGCACTCACAAAGCTTCAAGCATCAAAGTAGCAGAGGCTGCAAAAGTCATCGAAAATACTCAGCGCGACATCAACATCGCCTTTATAAACGAGCTTGCGATGCTCTTTGAAAAGCTTCACATCAACACTATCGACGTGCTTGAGGCTGCAGGTACGAAGTGGAATTTCTTAAATTTCCGCCCAGGTCTAGTCGGCGGTCACTGCATCGGCGTAGATCCATACTACCTAACTCACAAAGCTCAAGAGGTAGGCTACAACCCTGAAATGATCCTAGCAGGTCGCCGCATCAACGATGATATGGGCAGATATGCAGCCGATCAAGTGATCAAACTTATGATAAGAAAAGGTGTGCTTATCAACAAAGCGCGCGTGCTTGTTCTTGGTATGACATTTAAAGAAAACTGCCCAGATATAAGAAATTCTCGCGTTATAGACGTGGTTGATGAGCTAAAAGACTTTGGCTGCAAGGTCGATGTGACTGATCCTTGGGCTGATAGCGCTGAGGTAAAACACGAGTACGGCTTTGATCTAGTAAAAGAGTATAACCTAGACGACTACGACTGCATCGTGATCGCCGTAGCTCACAATGAATTTAAAAAGCTCAACCTAAAAGGCCACTTGGTTTATGATATAAAAAATATCTACCCAGAGGCTGACGCTAGGCTGTAAGTGAGCGTTAAATTTAAAATTTACATAGCTGCCTTGCCATCTGGCTTGGCGGCTAAATTTTATGGTTTTTTCTTTTTAAATTTAGCTTTTGGGCTAAATTTCAAAGGTTAAAAGTCTAATGCTAATCAATCTAATAAGCTCGATCGTCGTTTTTGTCGTATCAATGGGCATAAATTTCTTTCTTACGCCATTTATCCTAAAGAGCCTTGGCAACGAGGCATTTGGCTTTGTAGGCCTTAGTAACGCCATCGTTAGCTACGCCGCAGTCGTGAGCGTGGCGATAAACTCAGTGAGCGGCCGCTTCGTCGCTCATGCGTGGCACAAAAAGGATCTAAGCCTTGCAAATACCTATTATTCATCAGTGCTTGTTGTAAATATCTTCTTTTGCGCCGTAGTCGTGGTGCTTAGCTCTGTTTTCATACTAAATTTGCAAAGCTTTTTAAACGTCCCTGAAAATTTACTTTTTGATGTGAGAATGACCCTTGTTTTTTACTTTATAAATTTCTGCGTTGGGCTATTTAACGGCGTTTTGACGGTCTGCGCCTTTGTGACAAACAAGCTCTATCTACTCTCCATCAGAAACGCCATCTCAAGCGCGATCCTAGCAGCCCTCATCGTGGCGCTTTTTTTCTTTTTTAAGCCGTTCATTTCATACATCGCCATTTCGGCGCTAGTTGCTAGCCTTTTTGTCTTTTTTAGCACCATTTTTATGTCAGCTCGTATCACGCCAGAGCTAAAATTTAGCCTTAGTAAATTTGACTTTTCTAAGATCAAAGAGCTTTTAAGCTCTGGCATTTGGAACAGCTTTAATGCGCTAAATCGCATACTTTTAACGGGCATGGACCTATTTATCTGCAATATTTTTGTAAATGCAAACGCCACTGGTCTTCTTTCAGTTGCTAAGGCCGCTCCTATCATACTTGAGAGCTTTGTAGCGCAGCTTAGTGGTATATTTGCGCCAAAATTTGTCGAGCTTTACTCTAAAAATTTGATCACTGACCTCATAAAAGAGGCTAAATTTTCAATGAAAGTGATAGCTTTTGTGATGAGCGCTCCAGCCGCATTTTTCGTCGTTTTTGGGCTGGATTTCTACACGCTTTGGCTACCTTTTAAAAGTGCTGATGAGGTCAAATTTATATACAATGTCTCGATGATCACGCTTGTGCCGATCGTCTTTATAAGCTTTGTTTTTTCGCTTTTTAACCTTGATAGCGCGACAAACAAGCTTCGCCGACCAGCCATTGCCAACACTATCCTTGGCGTTAGCACGATCATAGCGCAGATCGCACTGCTTAAATTTAGTGGCTACGGCGTTTATGGCATCGTCATCGTCGCAGCCGTTTTTTATAGCATAAGGATTCTTGGCTTTGACCTTATAAATGCCGCCTTAAATTTAGAGGTGAAACTCACCACGTTTTACGGAGTTTATTTTAAAAATTTAGCCGTTTTTGCGCTCTGCGTGCTTGCGATGTTTGCCTGCAAGGACTTTGTGAGCCTAGATAACTGGCTAAAATTTGCTATCTTTGCTGCTATCTACGCTGGCGCAGCTTATGTTTTGGGATATTTTTTGTTTTTTAATGCTTTTGAACGAGGCATAGTCTGGCGTAAAATTTTAAAAAAATTTAAAAGGTCTTAAATGAATGAAATTTATCTGATCTCTTTGGCAAAAGACACCAAAAGGCGCGAGCTTTTGCAGCAGAAATTTAGCTCTTATGATAGCTTTAATCTAATAGACGCAGTTGATGGCAGGGAGCTAAATGCGAGGGAGTACTATAAGATCATTTCGCC
>CAUSWS010000203.1:0-3000 GCA_963535265.1 uncultured Campylobacter sp.
CAGGGTTAAAAATCACAAAGTCACCCTTGAAAATTTAGACGATGAATACCTAAAAGGTATCGATGATATCGTACTTTGTGCGTGCGGCACGAGCTACCATGCAGCGCTAACTGCAAGCTATCTCTTTGAAAGGCTTGCTAAAGTTAGAACAAAGGTTGAAGTAGCAAGCGAATTTAGATATAGAAAGCCTTATCTAAACAAAAACTCACTATTCATCGTCATCTCACAAAGTGGCGAGACGGCTGATACTCTTGAGGCTCTTAGGATCGCAAAAGAGGCTGGGCTAAAGACACTTGCGATTTGCAATGTCGATAACTCATCTATCGTTAGACTAGCTGATAATACGCTTCTAACTCGCGCTGGTATCGAAAAAGGCGTGGCAAGCACAAAGGCATTTGCAACGCAGATCATCGTGCTTTGGATGCTTGTACTTCAAATGGCATCCGCAAAGGGATCTATCAGCAAAAAAGAGCTTGATCACGAGATCAAAACGCTTCTTCACATCCCACAAATTTTAAATATAGATAACTCTTTGCAAGAGAAGCTTCACCGCCTAAGCAAGCACTATTTGCACGGTCATGGCTTCTTCTTCATCGGTAGAGACATCTTCTATCCGCTAGCACTTGAAGGTGCGTTAAAACTTAAAGAGATTTCATATCTTCACGCCGAGGGCTATCCATCAGGCGAGATGAAGCACGGTCCTATCGCACTTGCAGATGAGAAGCTATTTACGATTGCTTTAATGCCTCAAAATTTACTATATGAAAAAACAAAGAGCAATGTCGAAGAGCTTGCTGCAAGAGATGCATATATCCTAGCGATAAGTCCACTTGAGTTTGAGCTAAGCGATGACTACGTAAAAACAAGCGTTCAAGATCACTATATGAGCGAATTTTTCGAGATGATGCTAGTGCTTCAGCTGCTTGCACTTGAAATTTCTGTTAGACTTGGCAACAACGTCGATATGCCAAGAAACCTCGCAAAAAGCGTAACTGTCGAATAATTTATGTGGCTGGCATCTTGCTGGCCGCTTAAATTTTCATAAAAATAATTTTGCATTATGTTATTAAACATAAATTTTATATTAATATTTTTATAATATTTACTCATATATAATTCTAAAACCAACTTAAATATTAAGGATAAAAATGAAGTTAAGCTCATCTTTACTAAGCGTAGGTCTTGGAGTTTTACTTTTAAGCGGTTGCGCAACTGGCAACAACAATGGTGTAACTGGCAGTGCTGCTGGTAGCAACAACAAAAATGCTAACACAAAAATAGAAAAGTGTAGTAGCACTCTTGGAACACTTGCGTTTTATGAAGACCAGAATTCTGACTGGTATTCATATTTAACACGCAACTACAAGCTCACATCAACTATTCCTGTTTTGCGCCTTCTTGCACAACAAACTGGTTGTTTTGTTATAGTTGAGCGTGGCGCTATGATGGATAATATGATGCAAGAGCGTGCACTTGATAGATCAGGTGAACTACGTAGCGGTTCTGGATTTGGTAAAGGCAAAATGGTAGCAGCTGATTATACTATTCGTCCTGAAATTTTCTTTAGTAACGAAGATACGGGCGGTGCAGGCGCTCTTGTTGGAGCACTTTTTGGTAGTGTAGCAGGTGCTATAGCTGGTGGTTTTTCAACAAAAGAGACACAAACTACATTGGTCCTTATAGAAAATCGTTCAGGTGTTCAATTGGCAGCAGCTATTGGCTCAGCTTCTAGCACTGACTTCTTTGGTATGGGTGGAGGCGCTGGCGCTTCTCTTGGTGCTGGACTTGGCGCATATTCAAGAACGCCTGAGGGAAAAACACTTGTAAACGCCTTCCTTGATTCGATGAATCAATTAGTTATCGCCCTAAAAGACTACAAAGCACAAACCGTAAAGGGTGGTCTTGGTAAAGGTGGAAGCCTAAAAGTAGGAGATTAGTATGAAATTTATAGCCATTTTATTTTGTTCATTAACTTTTTTGTTTTCTATGAGTTACGAAAAAAAAGTTGAAGCTAGACTTTGTGGTCTTATAAATCAAAGAGAAATGGCTAAAATTTATGGCGATATAAGAAGTATTGATAGCTTTGACAAAAAAATAGAAAGCTATAAATTTCGCAACGGAATAGAAAAATTTGACGAGGATAGTTGTCGTGCAAATGGCTACTATCCTGTTGATCCAAACTATGCACCATATCCGCCTAACTACCGCCCATACTATCAAAATGAGTACGAAAGATTTGATAGATTTCAGCGTGGTTACCGTGGGGGCTGCTATAACGATGACGACTATGATGATGGTTTTGATCATGGTTATAGACGTGGATATAAGGATGCTAGAAGAGATTATAGGCTAGGTAGATAATCTTATCTAGCTCTTAACTTTCCCTAGCTCTCTTTTCTAACAAAAAACGATTTTTACAAATAGCAAATCAAAAGCAACATATATATCAAATTCTACTGCTATAAATAAGTTCAGTGCATCGAGTAAAAATTACAAAACCTGCGGATATGACAATATCCTAACTACTCAAATTTCTCTTTCGATAAAAGAGAAATAGACACTCTCATAAAAAAGTTAGATCAAGAACACAAAATTTTAAAAGAGATAACAAACAAGATCAGCAAAAACGATCTTTTAAAGGTGCAAATTAGCGCACTTGAAGAGGGTATCATTTACTCATCTCTCATTATAGGAGAGAGGCTTAGTAGATCAAGCATTCGCTCATCGATTAAAAAGAGGCTGGATGAAAATTTTGACTGGCTAGTTGAAACATTTGCCAATAGACACAGTGATAATCTAGTCTCGCTAATGCTTGAAGCAAATTCAAACAAAGCTCTCATAAACTTCGAGCGGCTACATGGCTGGCACAATGCTTGTTTGGATATAGCCATAGCAAAATTTACAAGATAAAAAGAGTTAAATTTAGAGATGATGAGATGAGTGTAGTCTCAGGTCCTTCAAAAAATGTGCAAATCCACTACGAAGCCTTGCCAGCAGAGC
>CAUSWS010000204.1:0-2993 GCA_963535265.1 uncultured Campylobacter sp.
ATTAAAAAACGGGTTAATTTATCTTATTTGCATAAAATGCCCTTAAATTTTAATTTTATTTTTAAATTTAAGCGTTAAAATCTCTGAAAATTAATAAAAAAGGATAAGAAAATGTGTAAAGACTGCGGTTGTTCAATGGGTAATCACGCCCACACTCACACTCACGCTGATGGCACCATTCACTCACACCCACACACTCATGATGGGCATACAGATCATGCTCATGACGCACATGAGCACAGTCACGATGCTCACGCACATCCAGTGCTAAATGAGAGTAAAACTATAGATGTGATAGAGAAAATTCTCTCTGAAAATGATAAAGAAGCTGCTCACAACAGAGCTCATCTTGATGAGAAAAAGATACTTTGTGTAAATTTGATGAGTAGCCCAGGCGCTGGCAAGACTACGCTTTTAGAGGCTACGATAAAGGCTGGTAAATTTAAGATAGGCGTTGTCGAGGGCGATCTTGAGACTAATCAAGATGCCGATCGCATAGTAAAGGCTGGCGCAAAAGCTCATCAGATAAGCACAGGTCAGACCTGCCACTTGGACGCTTTTATGGTGCATGAGGGGCTTCACCACCTGCCGTTAAACGAGCTTGATCTAGTCTTTATAGAAAATGTTGGAAATTTAGTCTGTCCTGCTAGCTACGACGTTGGCTCGCACTTTAACGCTGTGCTTCTTTCAGTGCCAGAGGGCGATGATAAGGTTAGCAAATATCCAGTGATGTTTAGGGCTGCTGACGTGCTACTTATCACAAAAGCTTCGCTTGCGCCGCACTTTGACTTTGATATCGAGCGAGTGAAAAACGACGCTAGAAAGCTAAATCCAAAGGTCGATATCTTCGTCGTAGATAGCAAAACAGGCGAGGGCATCGATAAGTGGATAAGTTATTTGGAATTTAAAAAAGAGCTAAGATAATGTGCCTTTCAATCCCTTCAAAAGTAATAGAAATAGATGAAAGCAACGTCGCCACCGTTGAGACTCTGGGCGTTACTAGAAAGGTAAGCCTTGATCTCATCTCTGAAGAGGTGAAAGTTGGTGAATACGTGCTAATCCACGTTGGATACGCCATGCAAAAGATCGACACACAGTTTGCGCTGGAGAGCTTGGAGGTCTATCAAAAGATCGCTGAAGATATGGACGCGGGGAAAATTTGATGGATCTTATCAATGACTTTCGCGATAAAAATTTAATCCTAGCCCTTTCAAAACTCATACAAAAAGAGAGCGTAAAACCGCTAAATATCATGGAAATTTGCGGCGGTCACACGCATAGCATTATGAAATTTGCACTGCCAAGCTTAGTTGGAGAGCATATAAATTTCGTCCACGGCCCAGGCTGTCCGGTCTGCGTGATGCCAAAGAGCCGCATAGATGAGGCCTGTAAGCTAGCTAGCATGGATAATGTGATCTTTTGCACGCTAGCTGATATGCTAAGAGTGCCTGGCTCAAAGACAAGCTTGCAAAAGCTTCGCGGCGAGGGGCACGATATAAGGGCACTTTACACGCCACTTGATGCGCTAAATATCGCTAAGCAAAATCCAGACAAAAAGGTGATATTTTTTGCCATTGGCTTTGAGACGACAACGCCGATGAGTGCAAATTTAGTTGAAAAAGTGCTTCAGCAGGACATTAAAAATTTATACTTTCATATAAATCACGTAACCGTCCCAGCGCCAGTCAGAGCTATAATGAGCGATGAAAACGTAAGAATTGACGTATTTTTGGGGCCAAGTCACGTAAGCGTCATCACTGGAAGTAAAATTTACAAAGAGTTGGCAGATGAGTTTAAAAGACCGATCGCCATTAGCGGTTTTGAGCCGCTTGATATCATGGCAAGTGTGCTAAATTTAGTCCGTCAGCAAAATGCTGGCACATATGAAGTCTATAACGAGTACGCAAGGGCGGTCAAAGAAGAGGGCAACTTAAAAGCAAAAGAGCTCATAGCTAAGTACTTTGAGCCGTGCGACTTTGTCTGGAGAGGCCTTGGTGAGATAGCACAAAGTGGCATGAAGCTAAAAGATGAGTTTGCCTACCTTGACGCCAGAGTGCAGTTTGACTGCAGCGTAGAGAGCGCTGGCGAGAGCAAGGCGTGTATCTGTGGGCAAATTTTAAGAGGGCTAGCAAAGCCAACTGACTGCAAGGTCTTTGGCAAGGTCTGCAACCCGCAAAATCCGATAGGATCGTGCATGGTCTCAAGCGAGGGCGCTTGTGCGGCATATTTTAAATACGCAAGAGTTGGTTAAGGAATTTAATGAAAAAGATAATGCTAAGCCACGGCGGCGGCGGCGAGGAGATGAACTCGCTTATAAACGAGACGATATTTAAAATTTTTGATAACGAAATTTTAAGGCAGAGCAACGACTCGGCGATACTAAATTTAAACGGCAAGATCGCATTTAGCTCTGATAGCTTTGTGGTAACTCCCATTTTTTTTAACGGCGGCGACATCGGCAAGATCGCAGCTTGTGGCACGATAAACGACCTAGCGATGGTTGGAGCAAGCGCAAAATACCTAAGCTGCTCGCTCATCATCGAAGAGGGGCTTAGTATAGAGGAGCTTGAGCGTGTGCTTGGCTCGCTTGTAAAAACTTGCAAAGAGAGTGGTGTAAGCGTCGTTTGTGGCGATACAAAGGTCGTGCCAAAGGGCAAATGTGACAAAATTTTTATAAACACAGCAGGCATCGGCGAGATAGTTTGCGAAGGCGTGGAGCTTAAAAATTTAAAAGTAGGGGCTAAAATTTTAATCTCTGGAGATGTTGGCAGACACGGCGGCGTGGTGCTTGCAGCAAGAGAGGAATTTGAGCTTGGGCTTGATCTAAAAAGTGACTGCAAGAGCCTAAAAGAGGTTGTTTTAAAGCTACTTAGCGCTGGAATAAAGCCACAAACCATGCGCGATGCGACTAGGGGCGGACTAAGTGCGGTGCTAAATGAGTGGGCTAAATTTAGCAAATTTGACATCTTAGTTTTTGAAGAAAATATCAAGGT
>CAUSWS010000205.1:0-2984 GCA_963535265.1 uncultured Campylobacter sp.
TGTCTTCTAAAGCCGCGTTTTAGTTTTGAGTCTTTACGTCTGCGTTTTTTGTAGATAACTACTTTTTTGTCTTTGCCTTCATTAACGACCTCAAGAACAACTTTTGCACCCTTAACAAATGGCGCACCTACCTTTACTTCGCCGTCATTTACAGCTAAAACTTCTGTAATCTCAACGGTTGATTTAGCTTCAGCGCTAAAGTGATCTAGCTTAAGGAACTCGCCCTCGCTAACACGATATTGCTTACCGCCATGCTTAAATATAGCGTATTTTGACATACTCTACCTTTCTAAAATTTGGTAAGACCAAAAAGCACTTTTTTGCAAAAGATTTATGGAGCTTTGTTGGTTGTAAGAGATGGATAATACCCAAAAATTTATAAATTTAAGTTGAATGAGGCGGAAATTTATCCGCCTTTTTTTGTTTAGCTTAGTAGTCAAGCTCCGGTTTTGGGGTCTTTTCGGTAGATGCAGGGAATGACGGATATTCGACTTTAGGCATTTTGCCCGTTAGCGAATTTAAAAACGTCACTATGTCAGCAGCTTCTTTATCGTTTATCTCGATACCTAGCTGTACGCTACCCATCATCTTGACGGCATCTTTTAGAGACCAAACCGCGCCGTTGTGGAAATACGGAGCCGTTAGCTCGATATTGCGTAGCGTAGGTGCTTTTACTAGGCCGTTTGCATCACCTTTAAAGTCGCCTAAATTTGCAAATTCGTATTTGCCCGCAACCTCAAATGGCTGTAAAGTACCGCCCAAATTTATGCCGTTGTGGCATGTAGCGCAACCCTTGTCAATGAAGGTTTTTAAGCCTTTTTTCTCAGCGCCGTTTAGCGCAGCTTCGTCGCCTTCTAAAAATTTATCGAATCTAGACGGAGTTACGAGCGTTCTTTCAAAGATACCTATGGCCGTCGTTACCAGCTCAAAGCTCACATCGCTATTAAACGCAGCCTTAAACTCGCTCACGTAAGCAGGGATAGATTTTAGCCTCTGCTCGACTAGCTCAGGAGTAGAAGCCATCTCCGGCATCGCAGTCATCGGACCGGCAGCCTGAGCAGCTAGGTGAGCGGCGCGTCCGTCCCAGAACTGAACTGAGTTAAATACAGAGTTGTAAACAGTCGGAGCATTTACGTGATGAGGGTTTGGGGTCCATTTGTGACCGGTAGATGCAGGTACGCCGTCCGCTCCGCCTAGGCCCAAGTTGTGACAGGTGTTACAGCTAATTATGCCAGATTTTGATAATCTTGGATCAAAATAAAGCCTCTTACCAAGCTCGTAAGCAGCCATAGTGGTTGGATATTTCTCAGCATCAGGAGAAGCTTCGTTTATCGCCTTGGTTAGTGCCTTTGGATCGCTAGGGATAGCGACTAGACCCGCATCTAGCGCGTCTTGGATCAAATTTTGAGCGTTTAGCGCCGTCGCTAACACAACCGAACCCAACAAAACTGACTTAATTTTCATTAAATGCTCCTTTAAAAATATAGTTAGGTTACAATTATAATGTTTTATGGTTAAATATAAATAAATTTTATTATTTATTAGAAATTATTTTTAAGTAGTTTTAGTTATTTAAGATAAGATATATCTTATTTATTTTTATTGAATAGTATTAATTATTAGTCTATTTTGTATAAGATTTACTATAGTTTGGCTACACAAGAAATACTTCAATTTAACCTCGCTTTAGATATAATCGCCAAAATTTAAGCAAACTCAGGATAATGATGGCAGGCGAAGATCAGGAAAAAACCGAAGAAGCGACCCCCAAAAAGATAGAAGACGCCAAAAAGGATGGCAACGTCCCCAAAAGTCAGGATCTATCAGGCTTTGTAACCCTAGTCATCGCCATTGGTGTGCTGCTTGCGATGCTAAATTTCATGAAAGATCAGGTCATCTCGCTTTACATCTACTACTCTAAATTTATCGGTCAGCCACTGACTTTGCCAACGGTAAAAATGATCGTTGTAAATACCTTTGGCAGGGCTCTTTTGATGATCCTGCCAGTTTGCATCTGCGTCGCGGTTGCCGGCATAATCGCAAATGTAATGCAGTTTGGCTTTATATTTACCACAAAGCCTATAACGCCAAATTTTGGCAAGATAAATCCGTTAAAAGGGCTAAAAAATTTATTTTCTATGAAAAAGGCGATCGAGAGCGTCAAGATCGTCGTTAAAGTAAGCATCGTCTTTGGTGTTGGATTTTACTTTTTCTTGCAGTTTATCAAAGAGCTTCCGCACACGCTATTTTTTTCTATGTTTGACCAGCTTGCGTGGCTAAAAGAGAAACTCATCATCTTAGTTAGTGTCATGCTTTTTATACTTTTTGTGATCGGCCTTGCTGACCTGCTCATCGTGCGTTTTCAGTACTTTAAAGACCTTCGTATGAGTAAGCAAGAGATCAAAGACGAGTATAAGCAGATGGAGGGCGACCCACAGGTAAAAGGTAGGATCCGCCAAGCGCAAATGCGTGCAGCCAAGCGCCGTATGATGCAAAATATCCCACAAGCTGATGTCGTCATCACAAACCCAACTCACTACGCCGTGGCGATTAGATACGATAAAAGCCGCGATGAAGCTCCGATAATACTTGCTAAAGGGGTTGATTTCTTAGCGCTTCAGATAAAAAAGGTAGCGGTTGAAAACGGAGTGCAAATTTATGAAAATCCACCTCTTGCAAGGGAACTTTATAGAGTTTGTGAGGTCGATGATACGATACCAGCACATCTTTTTAGGGCTGTGGCTGAGGTGTTAAGCTTTGTTTATATGAGCAATAAGCAGAAATTTAAAGATAAACTTTGAGGGCATTAAGCCAATTTTTTATAAAAGTGGTAGTAAATTTTTTAGAAAAAAGACAAGCTGTCTTTAAAACAGCTTGCCAGAAATAAAATCTTAGTTAATATATCCGTAGATATTTGCTAGCACCCAGCCAACAGCACAAGAGCTAAATACACCTATGAAACCAGGTATGATAAAGCTGTGATT
>CAUSWS010000206.1:0-2978 GCA_963535265.1 uncultured Campylobacter sp.
AGCGCCTCTTGTGCCTGCCACGACGGAGATGGAGCATAAGGCAAGATGGTCGGCAAATTTTCGCTAAGCGTATATGTGCCAAAAATTTCTTTGCCGTCTTTGTCTTGATAGAGGTGCTCTCTTGCGCTGTATGCGTCAAGATACTGCACCTGCCTCATCATCTCATCAAATTTAGCCGCAGGGCTGGCACTAGCAAAGATTTCATCTACCATAACCGCGTCAAACGCCACGTCACGCCCCACACCAGAGATATAAAGCGTTTGATTTTTCTCTTTTATATCTTTTAACGCTTCAAGTCCAGCTGCGATGTCAGCCTCGTAGTCAAATTTTAAAATTTGCTCGCTATCATAAATTTTTTCGTTATCGCACTCTATTTTTGAGCCAGTTTGGGCTGAGAGCTTTGAGAGTAGCTCAAGTGCGATCTGCCAGTCGCCGACGCCACTTGGAGTATAAACACGCACGATATACTCGCCATCTTCGTAGTTTAGCTCAAAGCCACGAGCGCTCTTTTGCCACACGCCTGCTATCATCACGTCAGCGCCCAGCTCATTTGCGCTTGGCTCCTCTTGCTTGCTGTTAAAAAAGAAAAGCCCCTCAACAAGAGCTGAAATTTCACGCTCACTAAGCGCCTTTGCGTATCCGCCAAGTAGCTTCTTTTTATTTTTTACACTAAATGTTAAACTCATAAATTCTCCTTTTTGCTCTAAAATGTCATCACCTGATCGCACTCTCTCACCCACTCGGACAAGATATCCATGCTGCCTTTCACCTCAGCCTCAAAATAAGGCTCTCCCACATGCAAACCGCACCTTGTTTGGCAGCTACCACAAACCTTAAGCATCGCGCCACCAGCGTATAGCTCTTTTAGCATCTCCACTAGATCAACGTCGTAGTTTTCTGGCTTTTTAGTGCTATTTCGCACAAGATCGACCGCGTCGTTCATGAGAAATATCCTAACCTCTTCGCCCTTTTCTTTTAGCGCCCTAGCTAGCCTTAGTGCGTTGTAAGCGTTGTCTGTGCCGCTATATGGCTGATTTGTAAATATAAATAGAAATTTTTTCATCTCTTATCCTTTTGCTAAAAATGTAGTGCAAACTGGACAAATTTTAGCCAAGCTAGGTAAAAAGGGGATAAATTTATCTAAAAAGCAAGAGTATGCCGATCGTGCAGACGATGATGGCAGTGCAAATTTCAAGTAGCCTTAGGTGCGTTTGTAAAAATTTCTTTAGCATAGCTCCACCAAGTGCGTAGATATTTAGCGCTAAAAACTCGATGAAAACAAGCGTTGCCGTTATCACGCACATGCGAGTGAGGCTAAATGGATCGTCTTTGTCCAAAAATGTAGGCAGCAAGGCTGAGAAAAATATCCACGCCTTTGGGTTTGAGACGCTAACAATGAGACCATTTATAAACATCTGCTTTTTGCTCGGCAAATTTGAGACATTTGTGATACTAAGCTCGCCCTTGCCAAAAAAGAGCATAGCCCCAAGATAGAGCATATAAAGGCCTGCGATGATATTTAGCGCCTTAAATGCGTAATCAAAATGATGCAGCACCGCGCCCACGCCAAGCATGCAGCTAAACGAGACAAAAGCGATCGCCAAAAGCTGCCCAGCCATCACGAAAAACGAGTGCTTGTAGCCAAAGCTCATACCAACGCTCATCGCATAAGTCATGTTTATACCTGGCATCATGGATATGGGCGCAAGGGTGATAAAAAATAGCAAGAAATTCATGAGATGCCTTGAAATTTTAATGAAATGCTAAATCAAAATCTATAAATTTATGATAAAAGAGTGCTTTATTAACAAATTTAGCTTGCTTTTGGTTGTGAGAAATTTGACTTTTGGCGCTAGGCATATAAATTTAATAAATTTAGTGCAAAATTAAGACAATTTTATATCTGTTTTGCAGCCTAGATGACAAATTTATCAAGTATGTTTTTATATAAATTTAGTTTTTGATATAAAGGCAATCTATAAATTTATTTGCCTTAAAAGCTAGCTAAATTTAGAGCAAAATAGCTCACGCTTCATTTATAAATTTAGGCTATTACTGTTATCACGCCAAGCCCTTTGTCAGCGGCATTTTGATAAAAATTTAAAAGCCCAGTAAAGTGCTCTTTTAAACTCGCCCTTATATCTTCAAATTCGCTCTGCTGCCCAAAAATATCAGGATATGTCTTTGAGCTTGCAAATTCTTTTAAATTTATCTTTGCCAAAAGTGCGTTGATATCAACATTTTTCAACGTCTCAGCCACCTCTTTTACATCCGAAGCGTTAGCATAAGAGATCATCTCGCTTAGCTCTTCGTTTAGCGCAATACGCCCAAAAATAGCCCAGCTAAAAGGCTCATTTGAGCTAAAAATATCGCCAGTCTTAAGCCTCTGCTTGAAATTTGTGCCAGTTAGCATCTTACACATCGCGTCCCACATCTTGTCCATGTCGTATTCGTCCAAAAGCTCGCCACCGTCGCCATTTTTGATCATCTCTATATCATCTTGCAAGTAGGCGTAGTAGTGCGCGCTAGTCCCCATTTTAGAGCCTTAAATTTAATGTGAATTTGAGAAAAGAGAGGACGGAGCTATAAATTTAATAGTTCCGCCACAAGAATTAAATTTTAGTGAGTTAAGAAAAACTCTTGAATCTTAGCCTTATCGCTTGTTTTTGTAAGAGCAAGCATCAAAAGCACTCTAGCTTTTTGAGCATTTAGGTTGTCGCTTGTTAAAAAGCCGTATTTTGCGTCATCAACTTCGCCATTCATAGTTGTCTCGCCACTTCCCACACGTGAGTCACGAACTACCACTACGCCAGCTTTTGAAGCCTCACCAAGAGCCTCTAACACGCTAAAGTAAGGGTTGCCGTTGCCAAGGCCAGCGCTAATTATACCTTTTGCGCCGTTTTTGACAGCTACATTTACAAAGTCAGGGTTGTCATTTGCGTGAGAGTAGATGATATCAACTCTTGGAAGCTCTTTTA
>CAUSWS010000207.1:0-2966 GCA_963535265.1 uncultured Campylobacter sp.
AGGTCGAGCATAACGGCGTGAAAATCGTGCCGATCCAGTTTTTAAAGACGCTTCTGCCTGACCCTGCGAGCCTTGGACCTCGCACAAAAGGCAAAACAAACATCGGCTGCGTGATACGTGGCTTAAAAGATGGCAAAGAGCGCCAAGTCTATATCTACAACGTCTGCGATCACGAGGCTTGCTACGCTGAGACAGGCGCGCAGGCTGTTAGCTACACCACTGGCGTGCCAGCGATGATCGGCTCGCTAATGGTCGCAAAAGGCATCTGGAGCGGCAAAGGCGTCTTTAATATGGAAAACTTCGACGCAAAACCTTTCATGGACGAGCTAAATAAGCAGGGGTTGCCGTGGGAGATGATAGAAATGAAGCCAGGAGAGAGATACGAAATTTAAAATTTAGACTCTTTAGGCTTGTCTTTTTCTACTTATACTTCGTTAAAATTCGATTTTTAATGCTCACGTATCACATATACGCTCCGCTTAAAAATCGAATTTCGCCTTGTCTAAGCGAAAAATCCTGCACCTAAATTTATTAAATTTAATACCTTGAAAGACTATCTGCTTAGTCTTGGGATAAAAATTCCTTTGCAACCCCAAAATCCATCTCACGATACTTCGTCAGAGACCTTGTGGCATTTAAATTTAATAACACACTAAATCGAATTTCGTCTCGTCTAAGCGAAAAATACTTCGCCTAAATTTGTTAATTTTAGTTCCGCAACAGACTACTCACCCAGTCTTAGGAATTTACTATCCCTTTCACAACTCTTTTACAAATTTTCAAATATAATAAAGCCAAAATTTAAAAGGAAATTTTAGTGCTAACGATAGAAAATTTATATATTTTGATAGCGGCCCTTGCGCTTCTTTGCGTGATACTAGTAGCTTTTTTGATAAATGCAAATTTGCAAAAGACAAAGCAAAGAGAAGCTTTGGAAAATTTACAAGATGAGCTAAAAGATAGCGAGCGGCTAAATATCGAGCAAAGAGCAAAGCTTGAAGCAAATAGCGACAAGATAGATGAGCTAGCTAAAAATTTAGACGAGTATAAAATTTCGCTCAAGCAAAAAGATGAAAAAGAGGACGAGCTAGAGCGCGAGCTAAGGCGCCTAAACGAGGAGCTTGGCAGCCAGACAAAGATGGCTGAGATGGCAAGGTCGCTATCTTTCAATTTACAAAACGAGCTTGGCGCAAAAGAGGACGAGCTAAGAAGATCAAACGAGAGTGAAAATGAGCTAAAACGCGCTATCGTCGCACTAAAAAGCGAGATCGAAGCCAAAGAAAACATCCTAAGGTCGCAAGAAGAGAATTTAAAAAAGGTAAAAAACGAGCTAAATTTAGAGTTCGCAAACCTTGCAAATAAGATATTTGAAGAAAAAAGTGCAAATTTCTCAAAAAACAGCAAAGAGTCGCTTGAGCTCTTGCTAACGCCACTTGGAGAGAAGATAACAAGCTTTGAAAAGAGAGTAAATGACGCCCACAGCGACTCGCAAAAGAGCGCAGGCGAGCTTAGCGCGCAGCTAAAAGAGGTGGTCGAGCTTGGCAAAAATATGTCAAAAGAGGCAAACTCGCTAAGCACGGCGCTAAAAGGCAGCAACAAAGTCCTTGGCAACTGGGGCGAGATGCAGCTTGAGCGCACACTAGAGGCTGCGGGGCTAGAAAAGGGCACGCACTACGTAACGCAAGAGAGTTTTGACATAAGCGGCAAAAAGCTCATACCTGACTTTGTCATAAATTTCCCAGACGACAAACAGATGATAATAGACAGCAAAGTCTCGCTGCATGCCTATGAAAAGGCGGTTGCGGCGGCTGATCTGGCGCAGAGCAAACTAGCTCTTGGCGAGCACATCGCCTCGATAAAAAAGCACATCGACGAGCTAGCTAAAAAAGACTACTCATCGCTTGTGAAAAGCCCTGATTTTGTGCTGATGTTTGTACCAGTTGAGCCGGCATTTTTGGAGGCTTTGAAATTTGATCCAAATTTGTTTAACTACGGCTATGAGAAAAAAGTGGTGCTAGTCTCGCACACGACGCTCATGCCGCTACTTCGTGTGGTGGCAAATTTATGGCGCATAGAGCATGGCAACAAAGAGGCAAAAGAGATATTAAAGAGTGCAAATGAAATTTATGAGAAATTTTGCACCGTCGCTGAGAAGCTAAATAGGCTTGGAAACTCGGTGAGATCGGTAAATGATAACTTCAACGAGGTCGTTAAAAGCGTGAGCGGACAAGGTGGGCTTGATAGCAGGCTGGAGAAATTTAAAAAGATCGCTATAAACCCCAAAGATACGCAGATAAAGGAACTTGAGGCAAGACCTAGAGAGATATCAATAACTAACATTAATGTAAAAAATGATCAATGATAAAACTTACAGCCACTATTAATTTTGTATCTATATTATTTTATTCGAGTACTTATGGCATGAAAATGTGTATGACTGCTTATTTTGATGCCTATGTTTCAAATTTAACTAGACTATCAAAGCTTTTTACTTTCAAAATAGTAGCCAACTTTGGCGTGCATGATCTAAAGTATTTTGAGCTAAAAGCTAAAATTTTTGACCTCATAAATGGCGAAGATAACGAGGTTGAATACGCCATTTAATAAATTTTAAATATATTTTTAAATTTTAAGCTAGTATTAACTTTAGCGTGAAATTTATGTTATAAAAATTTACTACAATTACACACAAAGCAAATCATTTTTGTTATTCCTTTTTACCGATTGAAGCCTTGGGGCTCCAAGGCTTTTTACTAAATTTGATAAGTTTTACGAGTAAGATTTATAAAATTTATTTAAAGGAGATGTTATGAGAAAGACTTTGTGTTCTGTTGCGCTTGCTTCTGCACTTTGTACGGCTGCTTTTGCCATTGGTGGTCCAAGCGGAGCTAAACTTGACTACGCTATAACAGGAGCTATCGGCGAAGTAGTGGTAAATCCTTACGACACAGCGCCTCTTACTGCAG
>CAUSWS010000208.1:0-2964 GCA_963535265.1 uncultured Campylobacter sp.
AATAAGGCATTTAAAAACGAGCTTTTGCCAGCATTTGTGCGTCCTATGATGCTAACAAAGCCTGATTTCAAAGTATATACCTCGCTAGATCTTGATCCTCAACCACGTCTTTTAGGCGCTCTTTTACGAGCTCTTTTGTGACATTTATCTTTTCGCCGCTCTTTTCGCTAGCCTCAAAGCTGATATCTTCTATCACGCGCTCGATCACCGTGTGAAGGCGTCTAGCACCGATATCTTCCATCTTTTCATTTGCTGCGTGAGCGATCCTTGCTATCTCTTTTATCGCTTCATCGTCAAATTCTAGCTCGACATTTTCAGTTGAAAGAAGCGCGATATATTGTTTTAAAAGCGAATTTTTTGGCTGTGTTAAAATTTGATAAAGCGCATCCTCATCAAGGCTATCAAGCTCGACCCTTAGTGGGAAACGGCCTTGAAGCTCTGGGATGAGATCGCTTGGTTTGCTTATGTGAAAGGCGCCAGCTGCGATAAACAAAATGTGATCTGTCTTTAAATTTCCAAATTTGGTATTTACATTTGAGCCCTCAACGATAGGTAGCAAGTCTCTTTGCACGCCTTCTTTGCTAGGATCTTGCCTATTTGAGCTACCTGAACCAACGGCTACTTTATCGATCTCGTCGATAAAGATAATGCCCTCGTTTTCAGCTCTTCTTAAAGCCTCTGTTTTTACGCTCTCAAGGTCTAAAATTTTATCATTTGCCTCGCTTTGAAGAGCTTTTTTGGCGTCTTTTACCTTCATCTCTTTTTTGATATTTTTACCACCGATGCCAATTATCTTTATAAAGCTCTCTTGCATCTGCGCCATATCAGGTGGCACGTTTGAGCCAGCTTCAAGTGGGTTTTGCTGCACCTCTATCTCGATGCTTAGCTCGTCAAGCTCACCGTTTCTTAGTCTATTTAGCATCTTGTCATAGCTCTTAGCATACTCTGCTTGCTTCTCTTCACTTGCACCTTTTGGAAGTGGCGGAAGTAGCTTTGAGACGATCTTTTCTTCGATGTAGGCATTTATCTTGTCTTGGTTTTTCTCGCTTTGCTCGTTTTTTACGAGATTATATGAGGCCATTGCAAGGTCTCTTACCATGCTCTCAACGTCACGACCAACAAAACCAACCTCGGTATATTTGCTAGCTTCTACCTTGATAAAAGGCAGCCCCATCATCTTTGAAAGTCGCCTTGCGATCTCGGTTTTACCAACGCCAGTTGAGCCGATCATCAAGATATTTTTTGGCATGATGTCATCTTGCAAGCTCTTTTCAAGCTTCATGCGGCGATACCTGTTGCGAAGTGCGATCGCTATGATCTTTTTGGCATCCTTCTGACCGATCACATAGTCATCTAAAAATTTAACAATTTCTCTTGGTGTTAAGTTCATTTTCTCTCTTATTCTAAAACATAAGTTTTGATGTTTGTATTTGTATAGATGCAAATTTCACCAGCGATCTTAAGGCTCTCTTTGACTAGCTCCTCTTCGTCAATATCAGCAAATTTATCTAAAGCACGGGCCGCTGAAAGGGCGAAATTTCCGCCACTTCCGATAGCTGCTATCTTGCCATCTTCAGGTTCTACTACATCTCCAGTGCCACTAAGTAAGAAAATTTTATCCCTATCAAGCACAAGCATCATCGCTTCAAGCTTTCTTAGATACTTGTCTTTGCGCCACTCTTTGCTAAATTCTATCACCGCCTTTAGCAAATCGCCCTTTGTATGCTCTAAATTTTTCTCAAACATATCAAAAAGATTAAACGCGTCAGCAGTGCTGCCAGCAAAGCCAGCTAGGACTTTGCCGTTGTGAATTTTGCGGATTTTTACGGCGTTGCCTTTTAGCACAGTGTTGCCAAAGCTCACCTGTCCGTCGCCGCCGATGACCGCTTTATTTTTGCCTTTGTAGGCTAAGATGGTTGTCGCATGAAACATCTACTCTCCTTGCACATCAACCTTTAAGGTCGCATTTATCGAGTGACCAAGCTTTATAGAGACATCATAAAGACCAACTGCTTTTAGGTGAGTGTCCAGGTCGATAGCTTTTTTCTCAACTACCAAATGATGCGTCTTTTCAAGCTCTGCTGCGATCTCTTCTTTTGAAACTGAGCCAAAAAGCGAGCCATTTGCGCCAAGAGTTTTCTTGACGACGACTGTCACTTTTGCAAGCTCTTCTTTAAGCTTTTCTAAATTTGCGATCTCATATTTTAGCTCTTCAGCCTTTCTCTTTTGAGCCGCTTCGTATTGACGAAGCACGTCTGGAGTGGCTGCTTTTGCAAAGCCTTTACCGATTAAGAAGTTGTTGCCGTAGCCATCTTTTACCTCTTTTATCTCGCCAGCTTTTCCAAGACCTTTTACATCTTTTATTAATAATACTTTCATTTTTGTCCTTTTTAAAATTTATTGTTAGTCAAATTTTCGCCCATTTTTGCGTGCGATTATAAAGCGAAGCGCATTTAGTTTGATAAATCCAGCTGCATCTTTTTGATCATAAACGCTATCTTCTTCAAATGTGCAGTATGCCTCGCTAAAGAGATTATCATCTTTGCTGTTTCTACCAAGGATGATCACATTACCTTTATAAAGCTCAGCTTTTACAGAGCCATTTACGTGCTCTTGGCTTTTGTCGATGAGCGCTTGGAGCATATTTCGCTCAGGTGACCACCAGTAGCCATTGTAAACTAGCTCGGCATATTTTGGCATGATCTCATCTTTTAAGTGAGCTGCGCCGCGGTCAAGCGTGATGCTCTCTATCGCTCTGTGAGCTTTTAGCATTATCGTGCCACCTGGGGTTTCGTAGCAGCCGCGGCTCTTCATACCAACTGAGCGGTTTTCTACGATGTCAAGTCTGCCGATGCCGTGTTTTGCGCCAAGGCGGTTTAGCTCGGTTAAAATTTCAGCTGGGCTCATTTTTTTGCCGTTTATGCTCACTGGATCGCCTTTTTCATAGCCGATCTCGATGATCTC
>CAUSWS010000209.1:0-2943 GCA_963535265.1 uncultured Campylobacter sp.
TCGGCGAGAAGTGCCCAGAGTGCGGAAGCGAGCTAGTGCTTAGAAAGGGCAGATACGGCGAATTTATCGCTTGTTCAAATTTCCCAAAATGCAAATACTCAAGAAATGTTGCAAAAGATAATGAAAAGAGCGCAGAAACCGGCACTACTGCGGCAGCTAAGCCAAAACGTGAGCTTAAAAAACTTGACGTGCCATGTCCAAAATGTGGTGGCGAGATCGTAGAGAGATTTAGCAGGCGCGGTAAATTTTATGGATGTGCTAATTATCCAAAATGCGACTTCATCTCAAACTACGAGCCGGTCGCGCAAAAATGCGACGAGTGCGGCGGCGATATGATCAAAAAAGAGCTTAAAAAAGGCACATTTATAGAGTGCACAAAGTGTAAGAAAAAGACGCTTGTTTCTGAGAACTAAAAATTTCTAGCCAAATTTGAGCTTTTGAGCCTAAATTTGGCTTATAAATTTGGACTTTAAATGCCTGACACCATCATAGAAGTTAGCCAGTATAAAGGGCAAAAGAGCCTTGTGATAAACTGCACGCAGCTAGGGGACAGCTTCACGCCGCAGTATAAAACCGTCAAGCAAAAAAGAGCGGTGCTTGATGGGTGGTGCGACTTTTTAAGAAGTGAGCAAGAGGCATTTGAAGAGCTTAACTTTTGTACCAAAATGCCTCAAGAGCTCTTTGACGCAGCGTGCTGCCAAAGAAATTTAAAAAGTCTTCACATCAAATGGGGCTCGTATGAGAGCCTTGATGCGCTGGCAAATCTTTCTAACCTAAAGAGCCTTTTTATAGGCTCTGGTGCAAGTGTAAAAAGCATCGCACCGATCGCGACGCTTACTGGACTTGAAAGCCTTGCGGTGGAGAATTTTCAAAAGATAAGCGACTACTCTGCGCTTTCAAATTTGCAAAATTTAAAGAGCCTAGAGATCAGTGGCGACGGACTTTCGCCCAAATTTATCCACATAGATAGCCTAGAGTTTTTACGCCAGATGCCTGGGCTAACGAACCTTGTGATCTTGGTGGCTAGGCTAAAAAGCAAGGACTACTCGCCCATCTTATCTCTAAAATCCCTCACTCACCTAAGCCTGCCACCACAGCACGCACTTTTTGGACTTTTTGACGAGCTTAGCGCTTTGCCAAATTTAAAAACAGGGCTTTTAAAAGAGAGAGCGGAAATTTATAAGAAAAAGTGATGCTGTAAATTTAAATTTTTCACATAGTTTTATTTCAAAGAGCAAATTTTAAAATTTCATTCACTCGCAAGAGTTGGCTACTGATTTTAGGTCTCGCAAAGCTTGCCACTAAAATCAGAGCCGAAATTACTCGCTCATGAAATTTTAAAATTTGTGCAAGTTTGTCTGGCATAAATGACGCATGCGGCGCAAAACGCTATCGCATGCACTTCTAACGTCGTCGGGGTTAGGGGATTGTTAAGGGGGAAGGGAGCGACTTCGTAATTCAAGCCTCTTCCCCTTTAACAAAGGAATAAACATTTAAATTTACCTATTTTTCATAAATTCAAGCCACTCTACTTAAATTTTAAACCTACCAAAGCTATAATGCTCCCCAAAAAAGGACAAAAAAATGAAGACAATTATGCTTTGTGCGATATGCTCTGTCACGCAGGGAAACTGCGCTGAGGACTGCGCTTATTGCACACAAAGTGCCAAAGCTGGCGCTGATATCACAAAATTTAAAGAAAAAAGCGTGCAGCAGGTGGTGGACGAGGCCAAAATGGCATATAAAAACCACGCTCTTGGCTTTTGTTTAGTCACAAGTGGCGCCAGGCTAAATGACAAAAAGACCGACTATATCGCTTCTTTAGCAAGAGCTGTGAGCAAAGAAGTACCAAATTTGATGCTCATCGCATGTAACGGCATGGCGACTTACGAGCAGCTTTGTGAGCTCAAAAAAGCTGGCGTTTTTAGCTACAACCACAACCTAGAAACAAGCCGCGAATATTTCCCCAAAATCTGCACAACACACTCTTGGGACGAGAGATATCAGACAAATTTAGACGCAAAAAGGGCTGGGCTCATGCTTTGCACTGGCGGCATTTACGGCGTTGGCGAGAGCGAGGCCGATAGGGTGAGCTTTAGAGCTAGCCTAAAAGAGCTTGAGCCGTTTTCGTCGCCTATAAATTTTTTCATAAAAAGTGACGCACTAAGGCTTGTTCAGCCACCTCTTAGCGCGGATGAAGCCCTAAAAATCGTGCGTGAGACCAAAAGCGCACTGCCAGAAACTAGGGTCATGATAGCTGGCGGCAGGGAGAAGATATTGGGCGAGAAGCAGTACGAGATCTTCGAAAATGGCGCCGATGCGATCGTGATAGGCGACTATCTCACCGCAAAGGGCGAGAAGGCAAGCAAGGACATCGAGGAGCTTACAAAGCGCGGTTTTAGCTTTGCAAGTATCTGCCACTAATGCTAGTAAATTTGCTTTTTGCAGGGCTTGGGGGCTTTATCGGAGCTGGATGTAGGTTTTTAGCCGGCGAGCTGCTAAAATTTAGCCACTTTCCGCTAGCCACGCTTGGCGTAAATGTGCTTGGCAGCTTCATTATCGGCGTTTTGTTTTGCTTAAATTTAAGCCAAAGCGTGAGAGTGTTCTTAGTCGTTGGCATACTTGGCGGCTTTACCACGTTTTCAAGCTTTAGCCTTGATAGTGTTAAATTTTTACTAGAAGGCGAACTCATAAAAGGCTTTTTAAATATATTTTTAAACCTTAGCCTTTGCCTGCTCGCAAGCTATCTTGGCATTTTGCTTGGTAAAAATTTATGAGGTTTTTTAAGGTGTGTAATAAATAACTTCTTTTATGCCATTTTGCAAATTTGCAAATTTTAAAATCTTGCTCGCTCGCCTTAGCAGACTACTAAATTTAGGCTGCACTTTGTTTAGCACTAAATTTAGAGCCGTGATATGCTCGCTCATAAATTTTAAAATTTGC
>CAUSWS010000210.1:0-2943 GCA_963535265.1 uncultured Campylobacter sp.
AAAAGTACTAAATCATGATGTAGGCATGCTAAAAGCTATCGTTGATGCACAAAGCGGCGAAATTTTAGGAGCTAGCTTTCACTGCATCTATGCAAATGAGCTGATAAATGAAATCGCAATTGCAATGAATTTAAAAGCAAATGCAAATTTCTTTAAAAATCAAATTTTCACTCATCCAAGTATCAGTGAAGCACTAAATGACTTATTTGGACAATTTTAAAAGGAAAAGAATGAAAAAATATCTATTGCTTTTATCGGCTTTATTTTTCACTGGCTGCTTAAATGTGATTGGTGTAGGACAAAAACAAGATGATTCGTGGCAGCAACCAAAGGATGAAAAAATAGTGCAAAATAAAGAGCAAATTTCAAGAAATGCGATCGAAATTTTAATACCAAAATGCGAAGAAGGCGATGCTGAAGCCTGCAATGATTTGGGTGTAAATTACGAGCTTTTAAAAGAATATGAAAATGCTTTAACAAATTATAAAAAAGCTTGCGATGCTAAGGTGCAAGTCGGTTGTGCAAATTTGGGCACTCTTTATGAGCTTGGACTCGGAGTTAAAAAAAATCCAAAAAAAGCAATTTCGATTTATAAAGAAAGTTGCAATGGCGGAGGCATGCAAGCTTGCTATCACTTAGGCAATGCTTATAGAAAGGGCGAAATCGTTAAGCGAGATTATTACTTAGCAATGCAAGCTTATACGAATGCATGCAATGCTGGCGATTTGCCAAGTTGTGCCAATATCGGAGCGATGTACGAGCTAGGTCTTGGTGTCAATAAAGATGAAAAAAGGGCTTATGGAATTTATAAAGTCGCTTGCTTTCGTGGGCTAAGCAAGGCATGCCCACAAATGAAAAGACTAGGCACAAAGCTGGGAATGTAAGTGAAAAAGGTCTTAAATTTTGGTCTTATTTTGGCTATGGGCTTTATGCTTAGTGGTTGCTGGTCTTGGCAAAAGATGGTGAGCTTTGGCTTTTGGCAAAGTGATGAAGAGGCGAGGGCAGAGCGTCTTGAACTTGAAAAAGAGAATATAATGCAAAACTGCGAGAGCGGAAATAGCATCGACTGCAACAACCTAGCTGTAAATTTTAGCAACGAAAAAGACTTTGTAAAGGCAAAAGGCTACTATGAAAAGGCTTGCAATGCTGGGCTTGCGACGGCTTGTTCAAATTTAGGCCAAATTTATGAGCAAGGGCTTGTTGATGAGCAAAAAGATATCGAAAAGGCTCTAAAGCTTTATAAACTTGCTTGTGATAGCGGCGACGGCGTTGGCTGCTATAACGAAGCTATGGGACTAAAATCCTACATCGAAAGTGAAAATTTAAAGACTCATAAGATAGATAGAACTAAGGCTGAGGCTAGAGTGCTAAGGCTTTTGGCAAAGAGCTGCGAGCTTGAGTATGCTCAGTCGTGCTTTTTGCTTGCAAAGCTAAGCGGCGATGAAGCAAAGGCAGACGCACTTTACAAAAGAGCCTGCCAACTTGGCAAATGCGTAGAAAAAAGGTAAGAATTTTGTGTAGCTTAAATTTATAAAAGCTACACAAAGTTAAATTTAGTTTGCTCTGCTAAGTTTATACCCTACGCCTGAGATGTTTTTGATGAGGTCGCCGTCAGTTTTTGCCCTTATCTTTTTGATAGTCATTCTAAGCGCCTCGTTACTCATCGACTTCTCGCTCCAGACGTAGTTTTCGATCACTTTGTAACTTACTACTTTTTCTATATTACTCACAAGTAAAAAGAAGAGTTTTGCCTCGTTTTTTTGGCATCTGCACCTCTTCGCCATTTTTAAAAAACTGTTTGCTTGTCATATCGTATTCATAAATTTCTTTAAATTTGATCCTACTTTAAAAAAGATCTTTTGTTGCCATTATGATCGTGATTTGAAGCTCTTTATATAGTTTTACAACCTTGCTTTGTGCGCCAGTATATGCGTGTAAGAGCTTGTTTGGCGCCTTGCAACATGGTGGTGGCTCTAGCTGGTTTTTATATCCATGCCTTTGTTAAGGGCACAGCAATTTTAAATTTGATGCGGAGAAATTTATTAAACTTGGTTACTTCAATCCAAAAACTTTTATATTAAAAGTTGTGTGGATTTTGTCGTTTTCGCCCTTCATAACGATAGGAAATTCAGCTTTTATGATGCTATCGTAGCTACTAAGCGCATCTAGAAAGTCATAAAATTTCTGTGGGGTTTTAAGCGAGCTAGTGACGTTTAGGCGGTATCTAAAGAACTTCTCAGTTGCGTTATTTTCGCCTTCTTCTATCTTACTAAGGCTTACCTCGCTAAAAAATTGCGATGCGAAATTTATAAATTTATCCTTATTAAAAGCTGTATCATAAGCCAAGATGATAGCGCCATCTTTTTTTCTTGTCGCTTCAAGTGCGTTAAATTTAGCTTCAAATTCGCTTTTCACCTTCGTGTATGATGAGGTTTGCGAGTAGTTTTGTCTTGAGAGGCTTTTAAATTCTTTTATATTTGGCACGATAAAGCCAAATATCATTATGAAGCAAACTATGATAAAAGCAAATATAAAAAGTAAAAGCTTTACAGGGTCGATTTTTTCTAAGCTCGTATCTTTTTTACTCATTATATCCCTCAGAATTATCAATCTTATTTGTGCTTATAAAGCCGTACCAGCCGTTTTTGCTCTGATAAAAGCTAGTGTTTGACGTGGTGAAAATCGACCTTAGTGGAGAGGCCAAAAGCTGGTTAAAGACATCTTTTGTAGGCGTTATGCCGCGAATGATGAGAGAGTTTTTATCCATAAAGACCTCTTCAAGCGTGATGCTATCAGGCACAAGGTCAAAAAGGTTGTGCAAGCTTTGCTTTAGGATAGAATTTGACGTAAAGATATCGTTTGCTGAGTCTATCTGCACGGCAAGTTTGGCTGAAATTTCATCCGTAGTGACTATCTTTTGGCTAAGCTCTTTTTGCTCATTTG
>CAUSWS010000211.1:0-2941 GCA_963535265.1 uncultured Campylobacter sp.
CCACAAATTTTACGTGCATTTTCTATAACAGCTCGAAGGCCTCTTGTAGAGTAGAAATTTTCGCTTCCAAAAGGCTTTGCATTTAGCTCTTTATCTATAAATTTGCGGTTTTCATAGTAGCCTGTGCCAACTGAGCTAATTATGCCAAGACCGCCTTCTAAGCTCACATTGCCAGCTAGTTTGTCCCAGCTGATGCCAAGCCCCATACCACCTTGAAATATCGGGTATCTTATCTCGTATTTACCTATTTTTAACGGCTTTAACTCCATTTATTCAACCTTTATCTTCGCAAATTTACGCTTTCCAACCTGCAAGATATACTCGCCTGCTCCTAATTTTAACTGCTCATCACTAATTTTTTCTTGATTGACGCTAACTGCGTTTGCTTTTATATCTCGCCTTGCTTGAGAGTTTGACTCACTTAGCCCACACTGCGACAACGCCTCTACGATCCAAACTGGAGCTTTTAGGCTAAATTCTTTCATATCAGTTGGGAGCTGATTTTGAGAGTGCACGCTGTTAAATTCAGCCATAGCAGCCTTAGCAGCCTCCTCGCCGTGATACCTCGCTGTTATCTCATAAGCAAGATCCTCTTTTGCCTTTTTTGGATGATATTTGCCACTATTTACGTCATTCATCAGCTCTTCTATCTCGCCAAGAGTTTTTGTGCTTAGTAGCTCGTACCAGCGCCACATAAGCTCGTCACTTATGCTAAGCGTTTTTGCAAACATATCATTTGCATTTTCAGTTACGCCGATGTAGTTGCCAAGGCTCTTGCTCATCTTATTTACGCCATCAAGCCCCTCAAGAAGTGGCATCATGATGACAGCTTGCTCTTTGCCGATATTATATGTTCGCTGTAAGGTTCTACCCATTAGAAGGTTAAATTTCTGATCTGTGCCACCCATCTCGATGTCGCACTTCATAGCAACACTATCATAGCCTTGAAGAAGCGGATACATAAACTCAGAGATTGATATAGGATTGCCCGCTTTTATCCTCTTTTCAAAGTCATCTCGCTCTAGCATCCTAGCTACTGAAAATGTGCTAGTTAGCTCGATTATGCCAGCAGCGCCAAGCTCATTTGACCATTTTGAGTTAAACATTATCACAGTTTTTTTAGGATCTAAAATTTTAAAAACTTGCTCTTCATAGGTTTTGGCATTTTTTAAAACGGTCTCTTGATCTAGCTTTTTTCTAGTGGCTGACTTGCCTGTAGGATCGCCTATTTGAGCGGTAAAATCGCCTATTAAAAACTGCACGATAGCGCCATGTTTTTGAAGCAAAGCCATCTTGTTTAAAACGACTGTATGACCTAGGTGAAGGTCTGGAGCTGTTGGATCAAAGCCTGCTTTTACGTAGAAATTTTCGCCTTTTTCATAATAATTTTTAACTAAATTTTCAACTCTCTCAGCATCGATCATCTCGGCAACGCCGCGGTTTATCTCTTGTAAAATATCATCTATATCTTGAACCATTTTTCTCTCCTAATTATGATATGGGTCGCTTTGCGAAACAAAATCAATAATCTTATATCTATCTTTAATCTTCTCTTTGATCTCGTTTGCATCGATGTTTTCTGCTATTTCGACGCTTGTTTCAAACGTATCTCCGCTAAGATCATTTGCTTCGTTTAGCGAGATTGTAGCTAAATTTATATCAAGTCTAGCAAGATATGTTAAAAATTCAGCCAACGCACCTTTTCTGTTTTCTAAATTTAATAAAATTTTATACCTATGTGGGGCATTTCTCGTCCATTTGACGAAGATGATCTCATCGCCTTTATCCATGAGCTTACCAGCGCGCTCGCAAAGCTTGTGATGCACTGTCACGGTGTGACCATTTTTAAAGCCAACTATGCTATCGCCCCTTTTTGGATTGCAGCAATAATCAAACTCGACATTTGAAATTTTATGGTTTGAGTAGATCACTATGTTTTCAAATTTTTGCTTTTTGATCTGGTATTTGTCGCCCAAAGAGATCATAAATGGACGCTCTTTTCTGATGTATTTTTTAAGCATATTTGCCACTTCTTGCAGATACTCGCTATCAGTTGCTGCACGAAATACCTTTTTGCCTAAATTTTCGCACTCTACCCACTCTAAAATTCTATCTTTTGAGACGTTAAATACTGATTTTAAGATATCTATCGCCATTTTGTAGTTTATATCTTTGATCTTTTGCTTACAAAACGATCTAATCGTCGCCTTTGCCTTGCCTGTTCGCACGCTATTTATCCACGAACAGCGAAATTTAGCCTCTTCGCCAGTTACTATCCTAACGATATCGCCATTTTTTAGCTCCGTTAGAAGTGGCATCCTAACGCGGTTTATATAAGCCTCTTTTGCGTAAAGTCCGATCTCTGAGTGAATCTCATAAGCATAATCAAGCGCCGTAGCACCACGTGGCAATGTAAAGACCTCACCCTTTGGAGAATAAACTGCGATATCTTCGATATAAAGGCTATCTTTTGCGTATTCATATAGCTCTTCAACGTTGCTCTCGTTCTCGCTATTTTGCATACTGATGTCATTTAGCCAGTCAAGCTTTGGATTTAAGAGGCTGCCCTCGCCGTTTTTATATTTCCAGTGAGCGGCAACGCCGTATTCAGCGGTTTTATGCATATCATAAGTGCGAACTTGCGCCTCAAATATGCTTTTGTTATCAAAAATGGTTGTGTGTATCGTTTGATAGCCATTTTGCTTTGGAAGTGCGATATAGTCTTTAAATCTTGAGATGAGAGGGTTAAAATTTATATGCAAATTTCCAAGTGCAAGGTAGCAATCAAGCGGCTTTTGCACGATGATCCTAATGGCAAGCAAGTCAAGCACCTCTTCGATAGAAATGCCCTTTCTTTGCATCTTTAGATAGATCGAGTAGTAGTGTTTTATGCGTTTTTGTATCTCAAAAGTGCCCTCGATAAAGCCATTTTCAAGTAAAA
>CAUSWS010000212.1:0-2926 GCA_963535265.1 uncultured Campylobacter sp.
ATAAACACCAAAGGTGAGCAGATCGTAGAGTGTAAATTTGATAGTGCTTGGGATTTTAAAGAGGGCTTAGCTAGAGTTCAAAAAGACGGCAAGTATGGATATGTAAACACCAAAGGTGAGCAGATCATAGATTGTAAATTTGATTATGCTTGGGGTTTTAATGAAGGCTTTGCTGTTGTTAAAAAAGACGGCAAATTTGGATATATAAACACCAAAGGTGAGCAGATCATAGAGTGTAAATTTGATAGTGCTTACGATTTTAAAGAGGGTTTTGCTAGAGTTGAGAAAGATGGTAAGAGTTATAAAATTAATACCAGTGGAAATTTTATAGTGCTTGATGAATATAAAAATGAATTAGAAATTTCAAAAGAATTTGATGAAGTTAACGACTTTAGTGATGGTTTGGCTAGTGTTAAAAAAGATGGAAAATATTATAAAGTCAATACTAGCGGAAATATTATATTTTATGATGAAAATGAAAATTTGATAGAAGTGCTAGATAAGGTGATAGATAGATCAAATAACACTTTCTACTTATCACGACTAGGTGATAAATTTGGGCTTTTGGATGAAAAGTTTAATGTCATTATCAAAAATAGCATTTATGGTAAATTTGAGGTGCTTCAAAGGATAAATGAAACTACTTTTTTGATAAAAATAGCAGAGCGAGATCTTTTTGTAGATAGCGAAGGGAATTTCAGATAAGCTAGCTATAAAAAAGCTTTGCCAGCCAGTTAAATTTAACTTGGCTGGCTTTTTATCTAAGCTTTGTTTCAAAAAATGCGCCAAAAAGCGAGTTTATGCCTTGCTTTGTAAATTTCTCCATTATCTTTTCGATCTGCGGTTTTTCTTGCCAGATGGGCTCATCTACTAGGCTCATTTTAGCTAGCTCGTTTTGAGCGTCTATGTAGCTACCAAGGCTATCTATTAGCCCCATCTTTAGGGCATTGTGCGCCAAAAAGACCCTTGCGTTTGCCCACTCGTCTTTTTTCTTGATATCTAAATTTCTAGCCTCAGCCACGTCGCTTACAAAGAGCATGTAAGCGTCATTTACGAGCCCTTGCAAGCTCTCGCGCTCTTGCTTGCTCCAGCTCCTCATAAAGGTGCCAGCCTCTTTAAACTCGCCAGCCTTCACCACCTGCTCGCTCACGCCTAAATTTTTGGCTAAATTTTCGATGTTTGCCCCTTGCATGATGACGCCGATCGAGCCGATGAAAGCGCCAGGGTTTGCGATGATGGTGTCGGCATTTACGCCAGCGTAGTAACTACCACTTGCCATGTTGCCAGCGGCGTATGCGAGCACTTTTTTGCTCTCTTTTAGTCGCTTGACCGCCATGGCAAGCTCCACGCTCGGGCTTAGCGCGCCGCCTGGGCTGTCGATGTAGAGCAGCACGCCTTTGATGTTGCTATCAGCTCTTGCTTTTTCGAGCTCGTCTAAAATTTCACTTGTATCTACTATCGTGCCGGTGATGTCGATACGGGCTAAATTTGGCTCTTTCATCTTGCCATTTGGCGCAAATATGAAAAATAGTATCAGTAAAAATATGAGCGCTTTAAAGTAGCTATTTATAAATTTAAAAATTCCCAAAATTCCTCTTAAAATAAGCCTTAAAATTTGCAAATTTTGCCTCCGATATATAGTTTTTTAGCCTCGTTTGTATGAAGTATGAGCTGAAGTATTAGCTCGCTGTCATCGCACTCTAGGTCGTTATATACGGCAAGATCAGCCGCACGTCCTGCCTTTATCTCGCCGTTATTTGTCCTAAGCGCCTTTGCGCCACCATGCGTTGCAGCGACAAAAAGCCTAGTGGCAAGCTCGTTTAGATCAAGGCTGGCGTGGGTAAAAAGGGCGGCTCTTAGTTCATGCCAGAAATTTAGGCTGATATTTGAGCTAAGGCCGTCTGTGCCGATGTTTAGACTGACGTTGTTTTTGAAAATTTCTTTTAAATTTAGCGCCTTTTTGCCAAGCAGTCTGTTTGAAACGGCGCAGTGCGTCACGCTGTGATGGGGCTTAAATTTAGCAAAATCGCTCACATAAACGCAGTGCGTAAAAAGGGTATTTATCTCACGAAACATCGCAAAGTAGCTCTCTTTGTCATACATCGGCTTAGGAGCTGGACTAAATCTTAAAAGATGTTTTTTAAAGCCACCACTGCCACATTCTAACCACTGCTTTTCAGCCTTACTCTCTAAAAAGTGCGTGCTAACAAGCAGATCATCTTTTTTAGCGATATCAAGGGCTGCTTTGGCAAGTCTTGGGTGCACAGAGTAGGGCGAGTGCAGTGAGATAGCTGGGGTGAAATTTGGACTTTTATAGCTCTTTGTTTTTTCAAATTTTGCTAAGAAATTTTGCAAATTTTGGTGAGTCATCTGCTCGTTTGAGCCTAAAATTTCACTAAAAAGCACGACTTTAAGTGGGCTAGTGGCTAAAATTTCAAGATCACTACCAAAGCTAGATATCTCGCCAATGGTACAAACTCCACTTTTAAGCAGCGAATTTATAGCTTCACTCATCGCTTTTTTAGCGTCCATTTTAGCTAGCTCGCCACCTTTATCGACGATAGAGCCAAGCCATTTTATAAAGTCGCCATATTTTAGTGTGCTAACGTTTGAGCTAAACTCCAAATGAACGTGCGTGTTTATAAAAGCTGGGGCGATCACGCTCTCACCAAAGTCGCAAATTTTCGCTTCTTTAAATTTCTTTTGCGCCCCTTTTTCGCTTGTAATTTCTAAAATTTTATCCTTATCAATAACTACACAAGAATTTCTTAAAATTTTTGGATTTTCTCCGCCAGCGATGATCTTTTTTGCTTTTAAAATTTCCACATTTGAGCCTTAAATTTTTGTTATTGTAGCGAAAATTTAGGAACTAAAATGTATAATTTGGGCTATTTAATCAAAAAGGAGTGACATGGATAAGAAGCTA
>CAUSWS010000213.1:0-2914 GCA_963535265.1 uncultured Campylobacter sp.
TTTTTATTTACCATATAAGCGCCCACGTGCTGTGTGATACCGCCAGCTTCGCCAGCTGCTACGCGAGACTTTCTTATGTAGTCAAGTAGCGAGGTTTTACCGTGATCTACGTGACCCATGATGGTTATGACTGGTGCTCTTGGCTGGAGATTTTCATCATCTTTTATCTCCTCTTCATAGGCTGCTACGTAGTCAAATTCTTTTTGATCATCGATAATATTTACCTCGACATTGAACTCATCAGCCAAAATTTCTATCGCATCTTCATCTAAAAAGTCGTTTTTAGTTGTCATCATACCGAGCATAAATAGCTTGCCTATGACTTCGCTAGGCTGCTTGTTTAGCTTTTCAGCAAATTCGTAAACGCGAATTTCTTTTGGGATATTTATCGAAGTTACAGCTTCGCTGTTTTGTTTATTTTCAGGCTTTTTATGTTTTTTTCTAGCTCTTCTTTGTATGCCGCCTTCGCCAAATGAATTTATCGTGTTATTGACGGTTGTTTTCATCGCACTTGGCTGTTTTGTCCTTTGCATCGGAGCTGGAGCTGGGGTTTTAAAGCTAAAATCAGGCAACACCACCACATCCTCATCTTCAAGCACGATGTCACCAAAGTCGCTTCCGCCAAGCAAGTCCATCTTCTCAGCGCTATCTTTTTTGCTCACAACTGTTACTTTTTTCTCTTTTTTCTTTTTTCTAGCCAAATTTTCATCGCTAGCAGAGAACATACTCTTAAAATCGCTAATGTTAGTCACAGCCGCCTCAGCCTTTTTCTCCTCTTTTACAGGAGCTGGCGCCTCGTAATCTTTTTTCTTTTTAACTATCACAAGACCACGTCTTTTTTGGGTCACATCAGCCAAGCTCTCTTTTGGTTTTGGTGCTTCTGCTGGCTTTTGCTCGACCTTTACAGGCTCTTCTTTTTTAGGCTCAGTTTTAGGCTTTTCTTCTGAAATTTGCACCTCTTTTTTAGGCTCTGCTTTTGCCTTTTCAGGCTTTGACTCAGCCTTAGCAGCTGCCTTTTTAGGCTCAGTTTTAGGTTTTTCCTCTTTTTTAGCTGCCTCTTTTTTGGGCTCTTTTTTTGCCTTTGGTTCACTCTTTTTCTTTTTAAATTTATCTGGTATTACACCAGTTTGAACGTACTCATATATTGCTTCAGCCTCTTCAAGGCTCACAGCATTTGAGTGAGTTTTGACCTTTAGGCCTAGTTCTTGAGCTTTTTCGACTATCTCTTTACTTGGATAGCCAAGCTCATTTGCGATCTCTGAAATCCTAACATTGCTCATTTAAGAGTATCTCCTTTAACTTCGGTGCGTCAAGTCCGAGGGCACCTTTAGTTTGTTTATCAATTATTTTTTTTAAAATTTTGTCGTCTTTTTGCAAACAACCATCACATAGATAGAAACTGCGACCATTTCCTTTGCCGCACTCCAAATTCTTGCCTACCAAGCGGTATCTTTTTAGCAAGTTTTGAGAAAATTTAACTTTGCAAGCGACGCATGTCCTTACTGGATTATTTTTATTCATTATACCTTTTTAAACTTGTTTCTAGCTTTGCGTGATTTCGTATCCATCGTTATCAAATGAAAAAATTTCCACTCTAAAATCACCAAATTTACTCTTTAAAACATCTTGTAAATTTTTAGCATCATCTTTGTAAGCGATGTTTAAAAAGCTTGAGCCTGAGCCTGAAAGTGTGCTCATTAGCGCTCCATTTTCATAAGCTACTTTTCGCACCTCAAAAAGCTCTTTTAAAGAGCTCATTCTGCGCTCTTCGTGCATCATATCCTCACTTGCTATCCTCAAAAGATCGTATCTTTTTTCATAAAAACAAGACGTCAAAAATGCAGCGCGAGAGAGATTATTTACACACTCTTTCATAGTGTAGTTTTTTGGCAAAATTTGCCTTGATGATGCCGTGCTCATCGGCTTATTTGGGATAACAATAACCGCTTTTATATCATCGCTTAAATTTATTTTATTTGCATAAACATTGCCATTTTTTACGATAGCACTGATAAATCCACCGTGAACTGCTGGCGAGATATTGTCCGGGTGGGTTTCATAGATGATCGCTTTATTTAAAACAACGCTTTTGCTAGCCTTAAACCCAGCCATCTCATAAGCTGAAGCTATGGCTCCAACAATCACTGCGGAGCTGCTACCAAGTCCTCTTGAAAATGGGATATTGTTTTCAAAAACGACTCTAAAATTTTCATTTTTGCCGGTTAGCTCTAAAAAAATTTCATTAAAAATGCTAAGAAAAATGTTGTTTCTTTTTAAATTTACACTATCGCTTCCCTCGCCATTTATCGAGACCGAGCTAAATTTAGATGGTTCGATCTTTACGCTATTAAAAAGCTTTAAACTAAGCCCCAAAGCGTCAAAACCAGGTCCTAAATTTGCACTTGTGGCAGGGATTAAGATATTCAAATTTTCTCCTAAACAGCTTGGATGATATAATCTGGAAGTGTATCTGAATTTAGTTTTAATTCATCTAAATTTAAAGGCAACACAAATCTCACTGGCTCAACTTTTTCAAGTGAAATTTCACCCTCTTTTAGCACAAAGCTTAAATTTTTATTTGCCCTGATTGCTTGGCCACCATTTAGACTAAAGCCGCTAACTGCGTAAAACTCGCAGCCCTTTGCCAAAGAAAAAGTTTTCAAGATGACGTAGGCCACCTTTAGTCCCATAAAACTGCCTGGTGTGTTTGCATAGATGATCTTTGTGATATTAAATTTAGAGGATAAGTTTTCTAGGATTTTTATTAGAGCTTCGCTGACATGCTCGTCAGTTGTGATCTCATCAAATTTTACGCCATCTTTATAGACTCCAACTAAAAGTGGAGTCGATAAAGAGACTACTAAAATTTCAATATTTTTTATGCAAATACCTTTTGATACTCTTTTAAAAGCTC
>CAUSWS010000214.1:0-2899 GCA_963535265.1 uncultured Campylobacter sp.
GCAAAAAACATACTTAAATTTACATTTGCAGCCTCTTTGCTAAGGCCAAAAATTTTGATGAGATAGATGCTAAAAAATGCCGAAAAGCCAAATGCTACGATAGAGCGTGAAAATATACAGACACAAAGCCTTATAAATGCGCCCAGATCGTCTTTTAGAGCGCTTGTTTTTTGTGAAATTTGCTTTTTGTGATTGCCTTCTAGCGCTTTTATAAATGTGCCCTTTTTAAGGTATAAAAGTGTTAGCAAAATGTGTGGGATTATAAAGACTAGCGTCCCTTTTAGGCCAAAATTTCCCACAAAAACGGCGACTAAAATGGGCCCAACTGCAAAGCCCACGTTGCCTCCAAAAGAAAATATACTTATGCTTTTGGCTCTATTTTTGGCATTTGAGGCGTAGTTTACGATCCTTGCGGCACTTGGGTGAAAGAGCGCGGCGCCGATACCGCTTATCATCACGCAAACCAAGATGAGGTAGTAGTTTGTTATAAAGCCAGTGAGGCTCATGCCCCCGCCTGCCAAAAGTAGCCCAAGCGGGATGACGTATGGTAGCTCTTTTTTGTCGCTTAAGCGGCCGATCAGCGGTTGGATGAGCGAGCTTGCTAAATTTGTGGCTGTCACGAGCGAGGCGGCTGTGGCGTAGTCGTAGTGGTAGCTCGCGATGAAAAAGGGCAGCATCGCGCCAAGCGCACTTTGGTTTATGTCGCTACAAAAGTGCCCAAGCCCCATTAGATACTTTAAATTTTCCGCCTTTTTCATCTAAAATAGCCCTTTTAAAAGCCCCTTTAAATTTTGCTTTTCGCCGTTTGTGCTTTCATCATCTTTGCCAAGCTTTTTGTCTAAAAATCTACCTATCTCTTTTTTGACCTTATTTTCAAGATATTGCGATCTGACGTCGTATTTTAGGTTGTCCGTCGTGCCTGAAATTTGCACGTTTAGATCGGTCTTTTCTAGCCTGCAAACAAGTGGCGCATTAAGCATTTTTGTGGCGGTATTATAAGTGCCGCCTGTAACCTTTATATCGCTCTTTGGCGAGCTTAAATTTACGTTAAAGATGACGTTATCGCCCTTTATATCGCCGTAAATTTTACCGTCTTTGTAAATTTCTTTTGTGATGTCCTTGCCGGTGAAGGTTTTTATATTGTTTGTGAGATTTGTGCTGGCTAGGTGACCCTCTTTTAGTAAGATGTCAAATTTGCTGAGCTTTTGCTTCGTTTCGTAGTCAAATTTAGCATCGCCGTTGCCATCATAAAGATGCTCTAGCACCAAAGTCTGCGTTAGGCCCTTGACTTCGAAGTTTTTTAGCACCGCATCAAGCGTGCCACCTTTGTAGTTTGCCTCTAGCTTGCCCTTAAATAGATCATCTGAAGTGGCTTTTACGCTTAGATCATTCACTTTGCCCTCTGCCGTTACGAGTGCTGCAAATTTACCGTGAAGCTCACGACCAGCCAAAAATGCAAGCTTATTTAGCTCTGAAACCACCGCTTGAAGCTTTAAGCTTAGTGTGCTTTTGCCCACGTCAAAGCTGCCGTCTATGCCCTTTATATCAGCAAGCGAGCTAAGAAAGTCGCCACTAAATTTTGCTATGTCGTCTTTATAGTCTAGGCTCAAATTTGAGCTAAATTTCTCATTTTCAGGGAATTTTTTATCAAGCATTTTGCTAAGCGCTGCGGCGTTAAATTTGCCGTCATTTAGGGCGATCGTTGCTGCGATGCTTGGGTTTTTACTAAAGATATTTTGCCCCTTTGCCTGGACATTTGCCTTGGCATTTACCAGTCTGTCGTTGCCACTAAGTGCTAGGATCTCTCCAAACTGCGCCTCTTTTAGGCTAAGATCAAGATTTTCATTTTTTATGGTGGCGTTTAGCTTGCCAGCAAAGGCATCGCCGCCTAAATTTAGCTCATCTATCTTGCTATCTTTAACCTTCACATCGCCCGTAAGCGCCATCTTTGAGCCCACCTCAAAGCCGCTAACCGCTTTAAATTTCTCAGGGTCGCTAATGAGCAGGGCAAATTTGCTAAAAATTTGGCTGTTTTTTAGGTCAAAAACGCCCTTTACATCCTTTAGCTCGCCAAGGTCGCTAAGCATGTTTGCGTCAAAATTTACAAGCTCGCCCTTTGCGACAGCATCACCTTTTAGCTCAAATTTCGCCGCATTTTTAAGCTTTGCAAGATCATTGTTTATAAGACCGTTTTTTATCTCAAATTTAGCCTCGCCTGCAAGCTTTTTTAGCTCGTCAAAGCCGCTAAAATTTGCATTTAAATTTATCTCTCCGTCTGCGTAGTTTGGTTGCAAAGCAAGCGCTAAAAGCTCTTTTAGCTTGATATTTGCGGCATTTAGGATTAAATTTTTACTATCAAAATTTGCATTTATCTTGCCACCAAGGCCGTTTATCTCAGCTTTTAGGTTTTTAAGAGCATTTTCTTGCATCGTAATTTCGCCGTTTGCATCCACTGCGCCACTTAGCTGCTCGCCCAAGAGCTTGCCAAAAAGGGCAAGATCAGGCACATTTAGTGAAAAATCACTCTTTAAATTTTTACTAGTCAGATAATAGGTCGTCTCATTTGCCTTTAAAGTGGCTTCTGGTGCGATGACAAGGGTTTTTGCGCTCACTTTTTCATTTGCAAATTTAGCATTTACACCGCCTTTAAAGTTTATATCTTTTGCTAAATTTAGCCCAAATTCATTTTTAAGAATTTCTTTGTTTATCGCTGCGTTGCTAGCTAAAATTTGAGCGTTTATAATGGGCTCATTTTTCTCATCAACGCCTTGCATGTTTCCCGTTAGATCAAGCTTGCCACTGGCTAAATTTGGCTTTTGAGCTAGGGCAGAGATCTCAGAAAGCTCGATATTTTTAGCGTCAAGATTTAGAGCTTTTGGCAGGTAGTCTTTTAAATTTG
>CAUSWS010000215.1:0-2887 GCA_963535265.1 uncultured Campylobacter sp.
GTAGCTGAATAATCCCCAGAGAGCCTATCTGGCTCTCTTTTCTTTCTAAATTTATCTTTTGACATTTTTTTAAAAATTTTTGTATTAAATTTTTATTCATTCTGTGTTGTAGTGAATTTACAAGTCGGAGCATTATAAATTTGATTTCGTGGCTTTTAGATGAGCTGATGTGATAGGTTAAAATAGTTGGTGTAAGTAAATTTATAGCGGTTTTAAAGCACAAAAAGTGAGCAGACGCTCTTTAATTTATGCCAAAAATCCCCAAAAAGAAGTCATAAATTTCTAACTCAAATTTATCTATTAAATTTCAAAGCTAATGCCATAAATTTCTAAATTTAGAGCTAGTTGGTTTTTAAATTTTGCTTCGTTGATTTTTCGTGATATTTGCTTTAGAGGGTATTTGTATTTTGAGTGGTTCTGGGTCAAATTTATAAGCTAATTTGCGAAGTTTTATGATTAAGGGCTATATATTTAAAATGCAAAATCAAAAGCAGGGCAAATCATCCAGACAAACTACCTCAAATTTAAATTATTCAAAAAAAATTTCAAATTTACAATCCAAAAAGCTGCAAAACTCTCACTTTGATAGGTTGCAGAAGAGCTTGGTAATGTGGCTGCGAGGGCAGAGATGGTGTAAATTTGCTCTAAATATATGACTTACAGCCAAAACCAAATATATTGGTCAAATTCAATAAAAATGGTGCAGTTAAATTTCAAAAAATAGCAAAATAATAAAATATCTAAAAATTAGCCAGCCCCAAACCAACCTAAATTTGCAAGTCAAACTCTATAAATCTCTAAATTTTACTCTGAAAGAGACGATATTTGTTTTGAATATCTTACAAAGGATTTGAGATGATAGGTGGCGTAAATGGAGCTAATGTAAATTTATATAGTGGCTTTCAAAACATTAGAGAGCAAAGCGCTAGCCATATCAAGCCCAGCACAGACGAAAATTCCTTAAATTTATCATCTCAAAAATTAGTTCAAAACGCCAATCAAAGCAGCGATCAGATAAAATTTCACAAAGATGATGAGCCACTAAAATTTGCTAAAGATTACTCGCTCACAGGAATGGCCACTAATGGCAAGATAAGCATCTGGGGCAAGCTCATGGGATATGACAAGCAAATGAGCCAAGATGAGATAGATGAGCTTAAAAGCTTTGTTAGCCAGACTGGGGCACTTGGCTTTGGAAGACTTTATGAATCGATCATCGGATACTATCCAACAAACGTCGATCTCTTCGCAAAAGAGTACACGTCAAAAGATGATAGCGGCACCTTGCTCGGACTTGGACACAAGAGCCATGTGGAGGGCTTTGAGATACTTGACAAGGACTTAAGCGTAGAAGAGTTTAAAGATAGGTGGCTGGACTATGCGTTGAGGCAGTACCTTGGCGAGAGGGTCGGAGTGGAGAGCATTACAATAGGCAAGAAGGCTATCTCAATGCTAACTAGCACAAACAAGCCACCGATCGAATATGAGACAATGCAAAGTATAAATTTCACTGACGATGAGAGCAGGCAGAGATTTTTAACGCTGATGAAGGCTGGCATGAAGAGCGGGGCGAAATTTAAAGAGGTGATAGAGGGTGTGCTGTCGCTTTACAATGTGCAAAACACCGATAAGCTTGATGGCAACAAGGTCTATGCCTCGGTGATCGGCCGAAACGAGAAGCTAGCGACCTACGATATAAATAAGGACGAGAAATTTGCCTATCTAAAGGAGCTAATGCGCCTTGAAAAAAGTGGCATAGATATACTAAAGCTAATGGAGAAAAGCCAGAAAAAGCGAAATTTAGACGTAAAAGTCTAGCTGTTTATAAATTTAACCCACAAAGCCATCTTTTTACTTTCAAGTGATACAATTTTGATTTTAATTATTACATTTTGCTTTAAATTTGACGGGAGCTCTCATGAAAAAAGTGGTTTGGTTAAATCCTGTTGTAAAAAACATCTACGATTTTGCAGCGCTTAAAGAAATTTTGCAAAACAAAGGTTTTAGCGTAGTAGAGTGCGAAAAAGACCACGTTAAAAGCGTAAAAAACGCATACAAAAACGCTCTCGCGCAAAAGGAGCTTATTTACGATAGTCGCTGTCCGAGGGCTGTAAATTTCATCAGGGCAAATTTCAAAGAGCAGGCCGCATTCATTTCAAATTTAAACCCCATTTTGATAGAGAGCGCACTTGAGCTTAGCTCAAAGCTAAAAGAGGATGAGTGGCTTTACGTGACGACGCCCTGTGAGGACTTAGCAGAGCTTGGCAGGGGGCTAAATTTAGCGCGAACCACCTTTTTGACGTGGAAGAGTTTTAAAGAACAAAACACTATAAATTTAGAGATGAAAAGGCTAGGGGCAAGTCCTATACCGCCGGGATTTTTCACAAATTTGGGCTTAAAAACACTAAGTCTTAGCAGTAAAGAGAAGATAGAAAATGCCCTTTCATATAAATTTAGCGAGATTAAAAACTACCAGATCATCGAGCTTTTATACTGCGAAAACGGCTGTCACAACGGAGACGGGCTGTGAGGGAAATTTTTAAAAAGAGCATTTTGATCCTAGCGATCTTTGCCATCTGGCAGGTTGTTTGCGAGCTAGAAATTTTCACTCCGTATATCTTGCCAAGTCCGGCAGCGACCTTTAAGACGATGTATAGCATGAGCCTAAGCGGCGAGCTTGCTACGCATACTATCATTAGCTTTAAGCGCATATTTGCAGGCTATGCTCTTTCTTTCGCCCTAGCGCTTGTACTTGGCGGTATAGCGGCACTTTTGCCAAAGATCAGTGTTTATTACGAGTGGATACTGGAGTTTTTTAGAAATATCCCGCCACTTAGTTTGATCGCCATTTTGGTGCTTTGGTTTGGCATAAACGAGACGCCAAAGA
>CAUSWS010000216.1:0-2871 GCA_963535265.1 uncultured Campylobacter sp.
TAAACGCCGATGTAGCACTTATCTTCAAAGCTTCTAAATTTTAGCTCTATCACGCGCTTTAGCGGCTCATCTTTGTAGCTCTCAACTAGTGAGTCCTTTGCGTTGTGGATTAGGATTAGTAAAATTTGTTGGATGATGTTTTCTATCTGATTAACTTTCATCTCTTCAAATCCGCTAAATTTCACGCTCACATTTGCACGGCTAAGCTCTGTGTGCATAAGTGTTATTAAATTTCTAACACTTGTTTGTATGTCAAATTCGCTAACATTTTCAGCGCTTTTGTAAAAATTTCTAAAAATTTCGATTGTTTTTGAAAGAAGCTCGATCGAGCTTTGCCCTTTTTTTAATAAATTTAAAAGCTCCTCATCACTTAGCTTGCCCTCTTTTTTTAGCATTATCGCCGAGCTTAGCATAAGTTTTAGCGAATTTACTGGCTGGATGAACTGATGACTTATGCCACTAAGGCAAAGAGTAAATTTAGGGCGTTTTTTAGCGCCTCTCTTGTCATGGCTAAAATTTCTTCTTCGTTGTTTGTGCCAGCTCCGATAAACCAGTTCATCGTCGGTATCTCGGCTACTTGGATCAAATTTTGCCCTATCTTTAGGCTGGTGATGTCCTCATCTTTTAAAAATATCTCTTTAAATTTCTCCTCAATCTCTCTTTTGAGCGTTATATCAGCCATCGATGTGAGGATCTCACCGCTGTGAGTTACCAAAAATGAGTAAGAATTTGGCGCAAGGCTAAAGTTTTTGATGCTATCAAAGATAGTGCCTATTCGCACGACGCCACAAAGTGCTGCTTTAAATTTATTATCCTTTTCAACTGGCACGCATAAATTTAAAGTAGAGTCCTTTAAAATTTTGTGATTTTGCATGAAATTTACGCTTGGGACATTTGTATTTTTTGTCTCGACATACCAGATAAGCCCCGCTCGCTCACACTTTGACATCACCTCTTCTGAGATCTTTTGCCCATCTACAAAGATCTCGCCATCCTCTCTTAGAAGCTGCATCAGATCAAATTCTTTCGCATTTTCTTTAAAGAGCTTTATGAAATTTGCCACCTTAGCATCGTCATCTATGATGCCAGAGTTTTGGATAAATTTTGACGCACGGACGAGCGAATTTAAGCGCTCATCAAGCCAAATTTGAAAGTTGCTAACGATGTTTTTACTAACTGCGATGTTGTTTTTATCTGATAGTTCGATGATCTTTTCTTTTGCATTGTTGTAGCTGTTTAGCCCAAGAAGCACGACAAAGAGGCTTGCTAGCAAGATGATCGCATAAATTTTAATATTTTGTGATTTTAAATTAATACCCATGCGCGCAGTATATCCTAAGTTAGCCCAAAAATAGGGCTAACTAAAATTTATTTCTTAAAAGATAAAAGCTTTGAAACAAGCATAAGTGCAAGCACAACAAAACAAATGCTAAAACCAAGCAGCGTGCAATCAGCCATCGACATAAATTTAGACGACGGCACAAGATACCAGCCATCTGCGTAAAGATCAACTATGCTCTTTTGCAGATCGCTTAGCATCGCGCCATCAGGCACCATATGAGCTCCCCAGCCTCGCTCATCTTGGCTCTGTGCGCTAGCAAGGTCTCGTACTCATCTTGTACCTTTTTTATCTTGTTATACATAAAGTTGTGCAGGCTGTTTGCCAAAAATGCAAGTGCGACGTAGGGCTGTCATAGCCACAATCACCCGTTGGCATAAACCAGTCAGGCGCCCACTTCTCAAATGGCAAGCCAAATGGATAGTGTGGCTCAGTCGAGCAGCCCTGCACACCAAAAGGATCATCTCCATGCACTGCATCGTGAATTTTGGCTAGTTTTACGCTATACATTATGCCCTGCACCGCTCCCCAAAAGGCAAAGAGATAGCCAACTAAGGCAAAGAGCAAATTTTTAGGGTTTATGATAGCTATCACGCCGCCAAGCGCCATGCATAAAAAGGCAAAACGTATATAGACGCACTGCTCGCAAGGTGGCATATAGGCGTAGTTTTGAAAGAGCGAGTGCGCAATGACAACAAGCGTGATGCTCACAAAGACTAGGATCGCCCAAGAGATGCGTGAGTCTTGAAATTTAGCCATTTTTTTAAAAAAGCTCATGTGGCGCCTTATTTTTTAAGAAGCTCTTCGATGAGTGCTGCCATGCCGTCAAGCGAGCTGATTGATTTTGTCATGATGAGGTATTTGCCATTTACGACAAATGCCGGCACACCTTGAATTTTAGCCACATCATAGCTCTCATCCCACTTTTTAAGTAGCTCAGTCACTTTTGGATTAGCTAGCTCTTTTTCGTAGTCTGCTTTACTAACGCCAGCAGCGTCTAGTCCGGTCTTTAAAAAGCCCTCAACGTCTTTGCCATCGCCCCAGCGCTCTTTTTTGTCGTGATAAGCCTTGTAGTAGGCAAATTTAGCCTTTTTAAATAGCGAATTTTCATCAAATAAGCCAACACCCTTTGCCTCGTCCATAGTGATAAGCACGGCAAAAACCTTGCTCGCAACCTCGCCGTAATCGCCCTTTGTCTTTAGGTGAAATGGCTCATATTTTAGGCCAGGGATTTTCTCAACTACCTTTGGAGTGACGCTCTTGTCGTACTTGTAGCAAAATGGGCAAGCGTAGCTAAATACCTTAACTAGCGTGTTTTGTCCGACACTTAGTGGCTTCTCAAGCTTAACATAGTCCTCGCCCTCGCTAAATGCACTAGCGCTGATCGCTCCAGCTACCGCAACTGCAAAGATAGCCTTACTAAATTTAGATAGAAAACTCATGATGATCTCCTTTGGATGATTTATTTTGAGTTATTCTACAACTAAGCTCAACCGCAAATTTAACGCTAGAATAAATTTTGGCTGAAATTT
>CAUSWS010000217.1:0-2843 GCA_963535265.1 uncultured Campylobacter sp.
TAGCTTGCGGTGATTAGGATGATTTTTAGCTCTTTGTTTGCGCCCAGTTTTTTAAGCGCCTTGTTTTTAAAGCCTTGAAATTTGATCTTTTCTAAAATTTCACTAAAAAATAGACTCACAACCAAGACAAAAAGTGGCATCGGAGCCAAAAATGCCTTGTGGATAATGAAATTTAAAGCGTAGTTTAAAATGATGGCGCAAGTAAGGATCACAAAAAAGTGCTTGATCCTACCAGTAAAGACTAGCTTTTTATCAAGTTTTTTATGCCAAAGATAAAGAGCTGGCAAAAGCGCAAAGTAAAAGTAGATAAAAAACCACTTGCCAGTCGTGTAAAATAGCACCAAAGGCACGATGAAGAAAAAGACGTGCCAAGCGGGCTTTGTGAAGTGAAAGAGCACTCGCTCAGGCCTATATGAAAACCACTGGAAGCAAGTGATCACATAAAAAGCAAGCGCAAAGATAAAAAAAACTGTGCTTAGACTTAAAAATATACTCATCTTATCTCCTCGATCCCGCTCTCATCGTCATCTAATACGACATTTTTTGCTTCATTTGGCTCAAAATTTATCCCTTTTTCTATCTCGTCACTTATAAATTTAGCGTGGAGCAAAAAGAAAAAGTGATCGCCACTAAGTGGGAAAAATGAGCTATTTTTGATAAGTCTATCTATGCTCTCGCCGCTTGTTACGGGCGTTGCCTTGTCGTTTTCTCCCCAAAATATAAAAGCCTTGCCGCTAAAGTCAGCAAAATGCTTTGTAAAATCCTCATCAACGACGTTTTTTAGGGTCTCATACATCACTCTACTCATACCGCTCACATCTTTTGTGGCAAAGAGTTTATAAAATTTACCAAAGCCAAAGAGCTTTAAAATTTTAAATACCGCTATCTTTGCTCGCACGACAAAAGGCTTTTGCACGACGATACCAGCCGAGCTTAAAAGCACTAGATATGGCGGTTTTAGAAGCGTTGCGACCTTGCCGCCAAAGCTGTGTCCTGCGATGATGTCTGGTTTTATGCCAAGCTCGTCACAGAAATTTGCAACGATCTTTGCGTAGTCACTTGTTCTTAAAGGCTTAAAAATGGAGCTTTTGCCAAAGCCAGGCATGTCGATATAGACATGGCAAAAGTTGCTTAGATATGAGCCAAATGCCTTTTTCATTATCTCTTTGTTTGCGCCCCAGCCGTGCAAGAAAAGCAGGATTTTTGACGCTTTTGGATTTACTATCTCGTAGCTGATCTCATACTCGTCTGAGCCGTATTTGACTGCCCTACTCGCCATTTTCATCTCTTTTTTTCGCTGCGTAAATACTCTCAAGTACGCTTACTGCCTCGCAAAGGCGCTCATACTCTTCCATATTTAAAAGGACTGCTTCAAATTTGTTGTTTTTGACTATGACAGCGCGCTTTAGCTCACTAGCTCCCACACGAGAAAGCACTGAGCTAAAATTTCTAACCACCTCAGTCGCCGTATAAATTTCATCTTTTGTAAAAGTTACCATTTTCACTCTTTATGTAAAATTTTACGTAAAATATCACAAACTACTTTATATATCGCTAAATAGCTTAGAGCTTGCCACTACCTTTTACCGAAGTGATAGAGTTTATAAATTTATAATCAATCTTTATCTCACGCTCTTTTGGAAGTGAGTTTGCAAGGGCGTTTAGCGTGCTTTCAAAGTCATCAAATAGATAGTTTGCAAGGCTGCCTGGGTTTGGATTGACCTCGTTTAGATAGACTTCGTCATCTATCACGAAAAAGTCGCATCTAATGATCGCTCCATCAAATCCACAATCATAAATTTTAGAAAAGTTAAATTTAAGCTTTTGCTTTAGCTCTTCTGAAATTTCTGCCTCTTTTACCTTGTTTTCATTTGAAAAACTTAGATATTTTTGCTCGTAGTCAAGAAATTCTTTCTTTTTTGGCTCTTCGACGATAGAAAATTTGATCTTTCCATCAATCATGCATCCTGCTATGTTATACTCTTTGACGCCTTTTATAAAAGGCTCTACTAAAACATCTTTATCAAATTCAAACGCCACGTCTTTTGCGTAAGCTAGCTCGCTATCATCATGCACGACGCTCACGCCGATGCTGCTGCCTAGCCTTGCTGGCTTTAATATAATAGGATAGTGAAATTTTGGCTCACTTTGACGAGTTAGCATCTCATAGTCAAGCGCCTTTACTCCAGCCTTTTGCGCTAGAAATTTAGTAAGCTCTTTGTTGTAGCTAAGCGCGCTTGCTTCAAGCCTTGGACCTATGTATTTGACCCCGTAAAAGTCAAAAAGTGCCGCTATCTTGCCATCTTCGCCGTCCATGCCGTGGATCAAATTTATAATGACATCGCATTCAACTTTGTTTGCGCCAAAAAGCGAGTGCGCGTAAAAGCCACCCTTTGCTAAAGATAGCTTCTTTGAGTTTTTGTATTTGCCAGAGCTAAAGAAATTTGCCCTCATATCTTTTTGCTCGATCAGGTAAAAGTCCCTATTTGCATCGCAAAATATAAATTTTAGCTCCTGTTTTAGGACGTTTTTTAAAACTATCGCGCTTACTATGCTTATCTCATGCTCAAAACTCTTTGCTCCAAATATCACGCCTAAATTCATCTTTTTTATCCTTATCCTAGTTTTTTAAGTGCCTCTTTTATAAGATCGCTCGTGTTTTCACTCTTACAATCAGGCAAAATTTTCACTATCTTCTCACGCTTAAAGCCAAGTGCCTCAAGTGCCAAAAGTGCCTCATTTTGGTAGCTTGGCACGCTCTCGTCACTTATTAGTTTTGCGTCACTTAGCTCGGCTATTATGCGTCTAGCAGTCTTTGGTCCGATGCCTGGCACGCTTTTAAA
>CAUSWS010000218.1:0-2842 GCA_963535265.1 uncultured Campylobacter sp.
CCTTTAAATTTGGGCGAATTTTATAGCAAAGATAGTGCTTTGTCAAATGAGAATTTTAAAAAGAATTTAGCCTCTGCGTGTTAGAATACGGCTTTAATTATTATTTTAAAGGAACCTTTATGTTTGAAGATAATGCGATCTTAACCACACTAAGCGATAAAGTAAATGACCTCATCACAAAATACGATGAAGTTTGCAGAGTAAATGAAGAGCTACGTAACGAGATCGTAACATTAAAAGCACAAAATGAGGCAAAAACCAACCAAATCATGCGCCTAGAAGAGGATCTAGATAAGAAAAATAGCGAAGCCGATGATGTAATGAAGAAGATCGAAGCCGTCCTTGGTAGATAAGCTAGGCATTTTTGGCATAAAAAATGAAACAGATCACGCTCACCGTATCATCTCGCGACTATACGATTACGCTTGATGATGATTTTGCTGAAATTTTCGAGCGCGACTGGCAGAAATTTATGGGGGGAAAGAAATTTATCGAGCCTCGTGAGCTTATAAACGCCTTTGTCGAAAAGAGCTACGAAAGCTACACAAATTTGCGCGTCGTAAAGGACGTCACAAAAGAGATAGAAGAGATACTAAAACCGGAAAATAAATGAAAAAAAGAGCTTTTACCCTAATAGAAATTATATTTGTCATCGTCATACTTGGCGTCTTAAGCGCTATTGCTATACCAAAGCTTTTCTTTACTAGAAGCGACGCCATAGTCGCAAATGCAAAAACGCAAATCGCTGCCATAAAAAGTGGCATCTCACTAAAATACAACGATAGCGTTCTAAAAGGCACTCCAGCATATCCAGAGACGCTTGATGATGGGAATAAACTTTTCAACAAAGTAATAAGCGTAAATATCGCAGACAGCGGCACAAAAAACGGCTGGCACAAAACTGGAGCAACAACTTATACCTTCAAACTAGACGGACAAACAGCAAATTTCACTTACAAAAACAAAACTGGCGAATTTGACTGCGAGAGTAGCGACGGACTTTGCAGCGCTCTTGAGTGATGAGATACTACGAGGTCGTATTTAGCAGGGTAAATTTAGCTGCGCTCACATATAAAAGCGAGCTAGATATTGCGCCGTTTCGCGCCGTCACTGCAAAGCTTAGAGGCAAAAGTCTAGTTGGCTTTATCCTGCGCGAAGTGGGCGAGCCAAGTTTTAAAACAAGCTTTATTGATGAAATTTTACCCCTCAAACTAAACGATATCCAAGCGACTTTGGCTAAATTTATCGCCTACTACTACACCTGCGAACTTGGCGTTGCTATAAATTTATTTGAGCCACAAAGCCTTATAGACGATGAAATTTATAGTGGCGCAACCGACTTTAAAACGCCAAATTTAAGCCAAAAGCAGCAAGAAGCGCTAAATTTTATAAACGCACGAAAAAGCTCACTCATCTTTGGCGACACGGGAAGTGGCAAAAGCGAAATTTATATAGCAAAGATCAGAGAAATTTTAAACGCAGGCGGTCAGGCGCTATTTTTGATGCCTGAAATTTCACTGACACCACAGATGCAAAAGCGCTTAGAGAGCTTCTTTGGCGAGGCTGTGGCTGTGTGGCACTCAAAGATCACGCCAAAAAAAAAAGAGCAAATTTTAAAGGATATTAAAAGCGGCAAAGCAAGGCTAATAGCAGGAGCTAGATCTGCCCTATTTTTGCCACTTGAGCGGCTAAAACTCATCATCATCGACGAAGAGCACGACGATAGCTACAAAAACACTGGCTCAAAGCCCCACTACAACGCAAGAGACCTAGCCCTTTATCTAACTAGCAAATTTGACCTGCAAGTGGTGCTAGGAAGCGCCACGCCAAGCCTTACTAGCTTTTACAAACAAGAGCACTTTCGCCTAAAGGGGACATACTTTGAGTCGCAAAAGAGCTATATATTTGACGAGAGCGAGACTGGCATAAGTGAAATTTTAAAAGAGCAGATCGCAAAGACGCTTGAAAATAAAAAACAAGCCGTCATTTGCCTGCCAACAAGAGCAAATTTCAAATATCTTGTCTGCAAAAACTGCGGCGAGACGGTGAAGTGTCCATTTTGCAGCATCGGCATGAGCTACTATAAAAAACAAAACGTGCTAAAGTGCCAATACTGCGAGCACAAAATGGCCGTGCCAAAGACCTGCCACCAGTGCGGCAGCGAGATGATAGAGGCTAAAAAGATCGGTACGAGCGAGCTACTTGAGAGGCTACAAGCTGAGTTTGCAAATGCTAGGATCGCTAAATTTGATAGAGACGAGATCACGACGCAAAATAAGCTCGTAAAGGCATTGAAAGAATTTAACGATGGCAATATAGACATCCTGCTTGGCACACAGATGTTAAGCAAGGGGCACGACTATCACAATGTCGAGCTTGCCGTCATCATGGGCTTTGACGAGCTTTTAAATTTTCCTGATTACAGAGCTAGAGAGCGCACACTTGCCCTTGCCATGCAAGTAGCTGGCAGAGCTGGCAGAAACGGAGCTGGCAGGGTCATTATCCAAAGCAAACAAAGAGAGTTTTTCGAAAGCTTTATCAGCGACTACGACGCATTTTTAAAGGATGAGATACCTTTTAGAGAAGCTCTTTATCCGCCATTTACTAGGCTTCTTCGCGTGGTCGTTTCGCATAAAGATGAGAGCACGGCAAAGGGCGTAACAAATGATTTTGTAAGAAATTTGGAAAGTATAAAGGGCGAGGAGCTTGAGATAGTGGGATATGGCAAATGCCAGATCGAATATCTTGGGGGTAAATTTAGATATGAAATTCTGCTTCGCTCAAACTCTCACACCATGCTTTTAAAGGCCGCAAACCTCTGCAAAAGCGAACTTAGCGATAT
>CAUSWS010000219.1:0-2835 GCA_963535265.1 uncultured Campylobacter sp.
ATCGCTCTTATTTGATCAAGCGGTTTATCTTTTATGCCCCACTGAGTCATAAAGACAAAGCCATAAAGAGCAGCTGCCACGATGTAGGCTATGTATTCGTTTGGCATCAGACCAAATTTCACGCAGATGTTTGGCACAAGAGCTAGTGGTACGATAGGGATAAGTAGCACCCTCTCCCAAACCCTAAGCTTTGTGACGTAGTAGCCTTGCAGCAAGCTAGAAAAGGCAAACATTCCCACGATCGCCATGCCAAAGACAAGTAAAATTTCAAGCGGATTGCTCATCCAGACTATCCCTTTTGAATCAAGCGGATCGCTCGTGTTTATGCTATCAATTAGCATAAGTTTGTTGTTAAAGAAAAAGGCAAATGGCAAAATCGCTGTTCTTAGATCGTAAAAAAATCCTTGCACGCCAACGGTTATTGGATTTGCCTTGGCAATGCCCGCTGCTGCGTATGCTGCGATGCCAACTGGCGGCGTGTCATCAGCCAAAATTCCAAAGTAAAAGACAAAAAGATGCACGGCTATGGCTGGGATCAAGAAGCCATTTTTATGCGCTAAAAACAAGATAACTGGCGCAACAAGGCTTGAGACGACGATATAGTTTGCTGTCGTTGGAAGTCCCATGCCAAGGATGAGCGACATAAGAGCTGTGAGAAGTAGTATCATCATGATATTATCGCCTGCTAAAAGCTCGACTAGATCAGAGAGCACCTGACCAAGGCCAGTTAGCGAGATAGAGCCCACGATGATGCCTGCAAGCGCGGTTGCGATGGCTATTGTGGTCATGCTCTTTGCAGCTGCGACCATCGCCCAAAATATATCCTCAAAGCCAAGAAGCACATCGTTTAGCCCTACCTTTTCGCCTGAAGCTAACTTTTTAGTTGGCTCTTGAAAGATCATTATCAAAAATAAAAATCCTATCGCATTAAAAGCTGCGGCTATGGCTGACTCTTTTGCGATTAAAAGCGTATAAAGTAAAATCAAGATCGGCGTTATATAGTGAAGACCGCTAACAAAAATTTTAAATCTTGAGTGAAATTCACTCTGATTTATGCCCTTTAGTCCAAGTTTGACGCTCTCTAAATGCACGATGAAAAATAGTGACAAATAACAAGCAAACGCTGGGATAACCGCCGCCATCATCACGTTTGTATATGTCATGCCTAAAAACTCAGCGATGATAAAAGCAGCCGCACCCATGATAGGTGGCATGAGCTGTCCATTTACGCCAGCTGCAACCTCGATAGCTCCAGCTTTTGTGCGTGAAAGGCCAGCTTTTTTCATAAGTGGTATAGTAAATGTACCAACGGTTACGACGTTTGCTGTTGAGCTGCCTGAAACCATACCAGTTAGGCCACTTGCGATGACTGAAGCCTTAGCTGGGCCACCTCTATATTTGCCAAGAAGAGAAAAGGCTAAATTTATGAAGTATTGTCCAGCGCCTGCTCGCTCAAGCAATGAGCCAAAAAGAACAAAAAGGTAGATAAAGCTAACACTAACGCCGATGGGTACGCCAAAGACGCCCTCAGTCGTCAAAAACATGTGCCCTGCGATCTTTTCAAAGCTAGCGCCCTGATGAGCGATGATGTCTGGCATATAAGGACCAAAGTGATCATATATCAAAAATAATATACAAATGATAGGAAGTGCTGGTCCCATGACACGCCTGCCAGCCTCAAGTAAGACGATGATCGCCAAAAACGATATGACGATATCTTGAGTGATATAATCCCCTGTCCTATCAGCTAGCTCATAAAAATAAACCGCTGGATAAAGCACGGCAACAACGCCTACCACGCAAAAAACTAGGTCGTAAAACGGCAAACTTGAGTGAGCCTTTTTATGAAAAGTGACTGGATAGAGCAAAAATACAAGCCCAACCGCAAAAGCTAGGTGCACCGAGCGTGAAATGTTAGTATTTAGCGGGAAATACGCTATATAAAGCTGAAAAACCGACCAAGAAAAGCATACAATCGCAATAAAATAGTTGTAAAAATTGCTATTTATCTCCCTTGTTTTTACCTCGACAAATTGTTCTTCGTTGTCATTAACTTCGTTCATCTTTCTCCTTTAAAATTTAAATATATAAATTTAGAAGAAATTTGCATATTTAAATTTTATCCAGAGGCAAAAGCCCCTGGGAATTTGAGTTATTTTAAGATACCTGCCTCTTTAAACGCAGCCTCTGCAGCTGGGTGAAGCGGAGCTGAAAGACCTTGGACGAGATCTTCTTTATTAACTGATTTTAGCGCTGGGTGAAGAGTTTTATACTCATCAAAGTTGTCTAAGATAGCTTTTATCACAGCTTTTACAGCCTCATCTTTTGTATCTTTGCTAGTTACCAAAACAGCCTTTACGCCGATAGTGTTTACGTCGTGATCGACACCATCATAAGAGCCTTTTGGGATCACACCTTTTGCAAAGTATGGTTTTTCTTTAAGAAGTTTATCGATCTCGCTGCCTTCGATGTTTAGGATATCAATAGGCAAAGATGTCGCTGCATCAGTGATGTTTGCAGTTGGGTGACCAACGACAAAGCTATATCCGTCTATCTTTTTATCTTTTAGTGCATGTGGGCATTCGCCAACTGTTAAAACGCCGCGATATCCTAGTTTTGAAACATCAAAGCCTTTTGCTTTAAAGACTTCAAGCGTGCTCACTTCGTTGCCGCTACCTGGGTTGCCTACGTTGTATTTTTTGCCTGCAAATGAAGAGAGATCGCTTGTAAGACCACTATCTTTTGCCACGACAAATGCAAGAAGCTCAGGATAGATAGCCACTACTGAGCGTAAATTTTCATCTTTTGCTCCGTCAAATTTGCCAGTGCCGTTAT
>CAUSWS010000220.1:0-2825 GCA_963535265.1 uncultured Campylobacter sp.
GCTGATGATCTTGATGGCACGATAGAAAAAGAGAGCATACAAAGTGCAGCTGGTGCAAATAGCGCAAATGGCGTTACACTAAAGACATTTTGCGATCTTATTAAAACATCTGGTTTTACGCCGGTTGAGCGTGATAGCTTATATAACGAACTTAAAATTTACTAAAGGAGCTTGGGGTGAAATTTTTTGACTTAGCACAAAACAAAACGAGTGTGAAGCAGGAATTTGGCGCAGGACTTACGACATTTTTAGCAATGATGTATATTGTGCCGGTAAATGCGATCATTATGAGCAAAACTGGCATGCCTTATGAGGCATTAATCACTGCAACTGCGCTAATTACCATATTTTCTACGATATTAAATGGTCTTTGGGCGAACACGCCAGTTGCGATGAGCGTTGGCATGGGGCTTAACGCTTACTTTACATTTGGTCTTTGCATCGGCATGAAAGTGCCTTGGCAAACGGCTCTTGGCGTTGTTTTCTTAAGTGGCGTGATATTTGTCGTGCTTTCGTTTACAAATTTTAGAATGTGGATAATAAGATCCATTCCACTTGATCTAAGAAGAGCGATAAGCGCTGGTATAGGCACGTTTATTAGCTTTGTGGCATTTCAGCAAATGGGTTTTATCGTAAATAACGATGCGGTTTTAGTTGGCATAGGAAATTTCAAAGATCCAAACGTGCTTCTTGGCGTTTTGGGGTTATTTTTGGTTGTTTGCTTTTGGGCGTGGAAGATAAAAGGCGCGTTTATCCTAGCTGTGCTTGCTACTTCAGTGATAGCCTGGGTGCTTGGCATCGCTCCTCATCCAAAAGAAATTTTCTCAACTCCAGCCTCTATCTCACCGATATTTTTAGAGCTTGATATAAAAGGTGCGTTTAGCCTAGCCTTACTACCAGTTGTTATCACGTTTTTTGTGACTGATCTTTTTGACTCGATAGGCACGCTAGCTGGCGTTGGCACGAGGGCTGGGATATTTGACGAAAACAAAAAAGATGGCGTCGTAAAACTTGAAAAAACTCTTGAAGCTGACGCTGTTGCTACTGCAGCTGGCTCGCTTGTGGGTGTAAGTACGACCACATCGTTTGTAGAGAGTGCTAGCGGCGTAGAAGAGGGCGGTAGGACTGGTTTAACAGCTGTATTTTGTGGGCTTTTATTTATACTTACATTATTTATGTTGCCACTTTTTAAAGCGATCCCTGGTAACGCCATCTATCCGATCCTTGTAATGGTTGGCGTGCTTATGTTTGCTGAGCTTGCTAGCATAAATTTCAAAGATCCAGCCATCGCCGTTGCGACATTTTTCATAGTTGTGCTCATCCCGCTTACTTACTCGATCACAAACGGTCTTGCATTTGGCTTTATGTCATACGTCATAGTTAAGCTAATAAAGAGAGAATTTAGCGATATAAATTTAGGCGTAGTTGTGCTAGCGCTCATTAGTTTTATCGTATTTTTAGTGCATTGATAAGGATGAAAGATGATATTTTATAGCTACGATGAATTTGCCGTTGATGCCAAAAGGATGGCAAAACAGATAAAAGATGAGTTTGATCCAGAGGTGATACTAGCTGTGGCAAGAGGCGGTCTAACGCTTGGCCACTCGCTAGCCGTTGCACTTGAAAATAGAAATTTATTTACATTAAATTCTATCCACTACGAGGATACAAACAAGCTTGATACGATACAAATTTTTAATGTGCCAGATCTTAGCAGATACACTAAAATTTTGCTTGTTGATGACATTATCGATAGCGGCGAGAGCATGGTTGAGATAAAAAGAGAGCTGCTTAAACGCTATCCAAATTTAGATATAACGATAGCTACTGTATTTTATAAAGAGAAGGCTCTACTTTTGCCTGAATTTAAGGTAAAAGAGGCTCATGACTGGGTTGAGTTTTTCTGGGATATACATATTTAAGGGCGCGATTTGTTAGAAAGAGTTAGAGAATTTGCTAGCAGGCATATTGCTTTTAGCGTATTTTTGATATGTTTGATTGATTTTGTATTTCTACTTTATGCGGCAAATTCTCTTAGCATAAGCTACAACGAGGCTGAAATTTTCTTTCAAAAGCACAGCCTTCTTGGCTATATCTTAAAACTAAGCGCCCATTTTTTTGGTCAAAATGACCTTGCTGTGCGAGGCGTGATGATCTTTTTTCACATCGCAAGCGTAGTTTTGATGTATAAGATGAGTAAATTTTACATCAAGCTTGAGTTTGACAGGATCGTAGCGGTCCTACTTTTTGTGCTACTTCCTGGCACGCTAGCTTCAGCCCTTATCATAAATAACGCTGGAATTTGCATCACTCTAGCGCTTTTGTGTATATATCTTTTTCATATTAAAAAGAAAATTTTATTTAGTCTCTTTTTCTGCCTAGCCTTTTTCATAGATGGCGATTTTTTGATATTTTATGCAGGATTTTTTATATTTGCACTTTATAAAAGAAAGCCACCACTTGCTTGGCTCAGTGCCATTTTATTTTTGCTGACACTTTACTTTTTTGGCTTTGAAACAAATGGCAGACCAAGCGGGCATTTTATCGATACTTTTGGCATATTTGCCGCTGTATTTTCGCCATTCGTCTTTATCTTTTTTGTATATACGATTTATAGAATTTGGGTTAAGGAGAAGAAGGATCTTTTGTGGTTTATCGCCATTTGCTCATTTTGCTTTTGCATGATAGTCTCTGTGCGCCAAAGGCTAGAGCTTGAGCAGTTTTTGCCATTTTGCGTGATCGCAACGCCACTTATGGTAAGAGTTTTTTTCAACTCATATCGCGTGAGGCTGCCAAAATTTAGAAAAGGACACAAAATTTGCACT
>CAUSWS010000221.1:0-2801 GCA_963535265.1 uncultured Campylobacter sp.
CAAATTTTGTAAAAAATAGATCAACCCTACTCTTATCAAAACTTAGCAAAAATAGTTGCGCGTCATTTATCCTAATAAATGGCAAAATAAATACAAATAGCGTGATACAGGCAAAAAAAATGTAACGCCTCTTGGCGTAGCTAAGATGAAGATCCTTTGACATGGTGAGCCTTTTTTGAAATTTTAAGATTATAAATTTTGGGTTATTAAAAAAGTATTAAATATTTTAAATTTGCCTAAAAGCTTAAATTTATGAAAGTTAAACTATACTCACGGCTTATTTTAATCTGAAAGGTGGTGAGGACGTTGCCTGGTATTAAGGTACATCCTAACGAGTCATTTGACGAGGGTTACAGAAAGTTTAAAAAACAAACTGACCGTAACTTAGTAGTAACTGAAGCAAGAGCTAGACGCTTCTTTGAGCCTAAAACTGAGATCCGCAAGAAACAAAAAATTGCAGCTCGCAAGAAAATGCTTAAACGTCTTTATATGCTTAGACGCTACGAGTCAAGACTCTAAAACCAAGACAAAGAGGGCTTTGCTCTCTTTGTTTAACTCTTCTTTTAGCCTTATTTTTTTATAATCAAAGCAATTTTTTTATTTTATTTTAAACGGAAATCCGATGCAAAAGCTAGCTGTAAATGAAGCTGCAGAAATTTTAGGCATAACAAAAGAAGCAGTCTATAATAGAATTCGCCGAGGCTCGTTAAAAATGGTCATTGAAAATGGCACTAAATTTGTCATCCTTGACGAGGAGCCAAGTAGCGAAAAACCCACAAAAACCGCCCCAAAAAGCACAAAAACCAAATCCCAAAACGACGAGTTTGTAAGCTATTTGCTAAATGAGCTAAATGAGCTAAAGAGCTTAAATTTAAACTTACAAGCCGATAAAGATAGGCTTTTTAAAGAAAAAGAGCAGATGCTTATCGAGCGCAAAAATGAAATTTTGCAAATTTATAAGGATAGAGATGAGAAGCTCATGCAGTTTCTAAACGCTATGCAAAGGCCGCTTTTAGCACCTAAAAACGAAAGTGCCGCAAGCGAAGTGGCGATAGATGCGCAGATAGAGGACGAGTCAAAATGGATAAATTTAAGCGAATATCTAAAGGAGTTAAATTTAAAGCCAAAAGCGACAAAAAAGATCAGTGAAAAGATAATAAAAGCGATACATCACTCCAAATTTATAAAATTTAAACGCGGCGTGATACTTGTTAGAAGACATAAAAATTTAAAAGAGTTGATAGGAGAGATATGAAACACATTAAAAAGATAGCAACTTATGCTGCGGTTGGAGGATTTGGTGCCATTATCATGGCTGGACTTGCTGGTTGCGGAAGCGACGATGGCGGCAATGAAAACGCACTAAACGAAGTTGCGCAAAAAAATGGCGCCTTTGTCATCATCGAAGAGAGCGCGCCTGGCGTTTATAAAATTTTAGAAGAGTATCCAAGCACTGAAACTAGGGTAGTGCTAAAAGATATGAACGGCACTGAGCGCGTGCTAAGCAAAGATGAGATCGATAAGCTTCTAGCGCAAGCAAACGCAAAGATCGACAATAACACTTCAAATTTGACAAGAACGAGCGACGCACAGCTAAGTAGCGGCGGGCTAAGCCTTGGCGAGACGATCCTTGCCTCAGCAGCTGGCGCGATACTTGGTAGCTGGATAGGCAGTAAGCTCTTTGGCAACCAAAATTTCCAAGCAAATCGCCAAAGCACATATAAAAATCCAAGTGCCTACACAAGAAGTGTGGATAGCTTTAATAAGCAAAAAGCGGCAAATTCTGCTGCAAGAAGCAGCGGCGGTAAGAGCGGATTTTTCGGTGGTGGCTCGAAGTCAGGCTCTAGCTCATCAAGCTTTGGAGGCTGAAAATGATAAATTTAAAAAAGATAGAACCATTAAACAACGAATTTATGGAGAAGATCGGCTTTGCATGGCATACAGATAACGACAACAGCTCGTATATCGCAGATGAGATCGTGCAAGTAAGCGAAAAAGAGGCAAATGCCTACTACGAGGCGGCAAACGAGCTATATGATATGTATGTAAATGCCGCTCAGCACGTGATCGACAACAACCTTTTTCACGAGATAGGCATACCATTTAACCTAGTTGATATCATAAAAAATAGCTGGGAAAATGACGTTCACTGGCACCTTTACGGCAGATTTGACCTAGCTGGAGGGCTTGATGGTAAGCCTATAAAGCTCATTGAATTTAACGCCGACACGCCAACGGCAGTTTTTGAGACGGCGATCATCCAGTGGGCGATGCTAAAGCTAAATCACATGGACGAAGCAGCCCAGTTTAACGACCTTTACGAGTCGCTAAAGCAAAATTTCAAACGCCTCATCACGCTTGGCGACGAGGATGCGGACTTTGATGAGCTTTACGAGGGCTGGGGGATACTCTTTAGCAGCATCGCTGGCAGTATCGAGGACGAGCAGACCGTAAAACTACTGCAATACATCGCAAAAGAGGCTGGCTTTGAAACAGACTTTGCCTACGTTGATGAGGTCGTTTTTAACGATGATGAGGGCATTTTTAAAAATGATGAAAATTTCGAGTATTGGTTCAAGTTAGTGCCTTGGGAGAGCATAGCGATCGATGAGGGCGAGCTGGCTCTAATACTCTCAAACATCGTCAAAAATCAAAAAGCTATCATCATAAATCCAGCCTACACGCTGCTTTTCCAAAGCAAAGGGATCTTAAAAATCCTTTGGGATCTATATCCTAATCATCCGCTCTTGTTTGAGACCTCAAATGAGCCGCTAAAAGGCAAAAAATATGTGAAAAAGCCG
>CAUSWS010000222.1:0-2795 GCA_963535265.1 uncultured Campylobacter sp.
TTCACTAAGCCTTTTGGCTTGGTGAATTTTCTTTAAATTTAGCTATTTTTGTTAAAATCGCCTCAAAATTTAAAGGAAATTTATGAAACAAACCATCACCGAGAAAATATTTTCAGATCACGTTGGTAAAGAGGTAAGCGCAGGAGAGATCATCGAGAGCAAGATCGATATGATCATAGGCAACGACATCACGACGCCTATTTCTATTAAACAGTTTGAGCGAAGTGGCGCTAAAAAGCTAGCTAACCCAGACGGCTTTGCCATCGTGATGGACCATTACATCCCGACAAAGGACATCTTAAGCGCAAATCAAGCCAAAATTTCACGTGAATTTGCCTACAAACACGACCTTAAAAACTATTTTGACGAAAAAGATATGGGCATCGAGCACGCGATTTTGCCTGAAAAAGGGCTAGTCATCCCAGGCGACGTCATCATCGGCGCAGACAGCCACACCTGTACGCACGGCGCTCTTGGAGCATTTAGCACCGGCATGGGCAGCACTGACCTAGCCTATGCGATGATCACTGGCAAAAACTGGTTTAAAGTGCCTGAGAGTATCAAAGTCGTCTTTAAAGGCAAGCTTGATAAGCACGTTTATGGCAAAGACCTCATCCTTGAGATCATCCGCCAAATAGGCGTTGATGGCGCACTTTACAAGGCGCTTGAGTTTAGTGGCGAGGTGATAGACACTCTTAGCATGGATGATAGATTTTCAATGTGCAACATGGCGATCGAAGCTGGCGCAAAGAGCGGTATCATCGCAGTTGATGAGATCACAAAAGAATTTTTAAAAGATAAAAATTTACGTGATAAACCAAAATTTTTCTACTCAGACGAGGGCGCAAAATACGACAAAATTTTAGAGATCGATGTTACAAATCTTGATCCAGTCATCGCATATCCATTTTTGCCAAGCAACGGCAAGAGCGTAAGACAGGCGGTTCGCGACGATCTAGCTATCGATCAGGCATTTATCGGCTCATGCACAAATGGCCGTCTAAGCGACCTTCGCATAGCAGCGCAGATCCTAAAAGGCAAAAAAGTAGCTCGCAAAACAAGGCTCATCATCACTCCAGCGACGCAAAAGATCGCAAGAGCTGCTGAAAAAGAGGGACTTATCGACATTTTCATCGAAGCAGGAGCGGTTGTGAGCAACCCAACTTGCGGTGCTTGTCTTGGCGGATATATGGGCATTTTAGGTGCAAATGAGCGCTGTATCTCAACGACAAATAGAAACTTTGTCGGCCGTATGGGCGATAGGACGAGTGAAATTTATCTGGCTAACTCGGCGGTTGTGGCGGCCTCAGCGATAGCAGGTAAAATAGCCGATCCAAGAGACTTATAGGTGTTAGCTTTTAAGTATCTTTGAATGAGTTAGAAATTTTCGCACTTCGATAAACTACGTGTTTTATCTTGTGTGAAAATTTCGTCACAACATCCAAATCTATCTTAAAATCTTGCCGCTAAATTTTTAAAAAAGAGCTAGCTAATTGGCAAAATTTAATCTTTAACCTTGGGATGAAATTTGTTTTCGAAAAATTTTAAACCCATCTCACGATACTTTGCCTTATATTTTTGACAAATTTGGTGAAATGTTTTTCTTGTGAAATTTTCGTTGTAATATCTGGTTTTATCTGTAAAAATCAAAGAAATTCAAAAGCATTTTGTATAAATTAAATTTAGCCGATAAATTTGCAAATTTATCGGCTATTTTTTAGCATAAAAGGTTTGAAGCTAGCGCATTAAAACGCTGTTATAGTTGCCAAAAGTCCAAAGATTATACCTGGCAAGTTTGCAGCAGAAAGAGGATAGTCTTTTTTAGCTTTTAGCAAGCCGTAACTTGTCCAGATCGTGCAGTTTATCGCAGCAGCTAGTGGCTGTATAAAAGGTGTTTTGTGGCCATCAAGGTTGCCCATTATTTGTGGGATGTACGAAATATACATAATAACTGGTAAGCACGTACCTATCCAACCTAAAATTTGCAAATTTCTTTCATTCATGTGATCTTCTTTAAAAGTAAGCAGTTATTTTCTAGTTTTATGATTAGCGAGGTAAAAATTATTTTATCTGCTAGAAAATAGCCCTTGCTTTAGCAAAATGCTTTTTTACAAATTTAAGGCAAAGCTTTTATTAAGTGATAATAAATTTAAAACAAGATGAGTTAGAAAATTTGGTTATACTTTTGTAATTTTTGAAATTTAAAAGGATAAAAATGCAAACTTGCGTCATTTTAGCAGGTGGCAAGAGCTCGCGCATGGGGCAGGATAAGACACTTTTGCCATTTGGGGGCTTTGAAACGCTCACGCACTACCAAGTCTCTAAAATTAGCAAAGTTTTTGATGAGGTTTTTGTAAGCTCTAAATTTGAGAAATTTAACCCACCGCTAAAGCTCATAAAAGATGAGAGTAGCGAGGATTTTTCGCCGATGTTAGCGCTTTACTCTGTGCTTAAAAGCTTTGATCACAGCGTCTTTATCATCCCAGCTGATATGCCATTTTTTGATCTAAAAAGTCTTGGCGAGCTAGCTAAATTTAAAGATGAATTTGACATGGTTGTGGCTGGCGATGATGAGCATATCCACTCGCTTTGTGGCTTTTTTAGTCCAAATTTAGCCACATTAGCCAAAGAGCTCTATCAAAAAAATGAGCACAAAATCGGACTTTTACGAAAAAGCTGCAAGTGCAAGATAGTAAATTTTGATGATAAAGAGCAGTTTTTTAACGTAAATTTCCCGCAGGAGTACAAAATAGCAAATGAAAAGATGAAAAATGAGTAAATTTATACTACTTTTA
>CAUSWS010000223.1:0-2776 GCA_963535265.1 uncultured Campylobacter sp.
TCTTTTATAAAAGGCTCAAGCGTCTCTTTTAGCTCATCAAGCCCGCTTTGAAGGATAGGAAGCCAGCTTCTTAGCGTTTGGTTTAGTTTGATCTTTGGCGCTAAAGTTTGCTTTTGCCTTAGCATCATCTACTCAAGTAGCTTAAATTCTTCGCCAAGATAGTGCGTTCTAACGAGCTTGTTGTTTGCCACTTCGCTCGCACTGCCGCTTGCTAGCAGCGAGCCATCTTTGATGACGTAGGCTCTGTCGCAAATGGCTAGCGTCTCACGGACGTTGTGGTCAGTTATCAAAACGCCGATGCCTAGCTTTTTAAGGTCTCTAACGATACTTTGTATGTCGCTAACTGCGATAGGATCGACGCCTGCAAATGGCTCATCAAGCAGCAAAAATTTTGGTTTTATGATGAGACTTCTAGCGATCTCACAGCGTCTGCGCTCGCCGCCACTTAGACTAACGCCCTTTCTTAGGCGGATAGGCTCGATATTTAGCATATTTAGCATCTCATTTACTCTTTTGGAGATATCTTCTTTGCTTTGATTTAAAATTTCAGCGCCAAGTAGCAAATTTTCTTCTACACTTAGCTCTTTAAATATGCTTGACTCTTGCGGCAAATAGCCAATGCCAAGGTGCGCTCTTTTGTGAAGCGGGACATTTGTGATCTTTTCGTCATTTAAAAAGACATCTCCGCTAGTTGGCGAGATGAGCCCGCAGATCATATAAAAAGTTGTCGTCTTTCCAGCGCCATTTGGCCCAAGAAGCCCCACGACTTCGCCGCTATTTACCTCTAAAGATATACCTTTTATGATCTCACTTTTTTTAATCGTCTTTTTTAGATCTTTTACTTCTAGTTTATGCACTTATAACCTCGTATTTTCTGCCATTTTTGCTAGGAGAAATTTTTACTAACGTATAGCTCTCGCCGTTTTTCTTTAGAGCTTTTTCTAAATTTTCATCGCCCCACTCTACTAGATGAAGCCCCTCTTCAAACAAATTTTCAAAAAGGCCATTTTTTGCCATTCCGTCAAATCCGATCTGATAGATGTCGTAGTGGTAGATATCTTTACCATAAATTTGCATCAAAGAAAATGTCGGCGACGTCACGCTATCTTCTATGCCGTGCGCCTTGATGATCGCCTTTACAAGCGTCGTTTTGCCACTTGCTAGATCGCCACTTAGTAGCACCACGCCACTTTTTGGAAGCACCCGTACAAGCCCATCAAGCTCATTTTCTAAAAGCTCAAAAACCATCAAAGCTCTTTTACGTATTCGCTTTGAGCGCTTTTTGGTATGCTTTTTGTAGTTGGGATCGCTAGCACCTCATATCTCGCCTCACGAGCTAGAAATTTGATGGTGATAACGTCGCCTATTTTGACATCTTTAGCCGCTTTTGCCTGCACGCCGTTGATGCTCACAACGCCACTTTTACACATATCTTCGCTAACGGCACGCCTTTTGGTGATATTTACTACGTTTAAAAATTTATCTACTCTCATGCGGCGGATTTTAACAAAAATAGCCTTAAATTTTTAATCCTTCAGATATTTTAAAAGCTCTTTTAAATTTAGAGGTATGACGCTGCCGTGCGTCTCATTTTTAAAAAGCTCAAAGTGAAAATTTACGCCACTTTGCTTTAAAATTTGAGCCAAATCACTCGCCTTTAAAATGCCAGCTTTATCAGTTTTGCCCTTTCTCTTTTCAAGCTCTCCAACACTAAGAAAGATAAATTTGGCTTTTAATTTCTCTTTAAATTTACCCTCACTCACATTTTGCTTTAAAATTTCAGACTCGCCCCACCAAAGAGATGGCGAAGCGATAAAGAAATTTGAAAATACGCCCTCATTTTTAAGCATGGCATAGAGCGTAAAAAGGCCGCCAAAAGAGTGTCCATAAAGGCTTTTTTGGCTGCCTTGCACGTTAAATTTTTGATCAATTAACGGCACTAAATTTCTAGTTAAAAAGTGGTAAAACGCATCTGCGCCGCCACCTTTGCTAAACTCCTCGCCCTCTGCCTTTGGCGTGAGATCTCTTGTGCGTTTTTCTACCTCGTAGCTTTTGTCTGTGTCATATCCTATGCCTATTATTAGCGATGCAGCCTTGCCATCAAATTCATTTAAAAGCATGTTAAACTGAGCGTTTGCGTCAAGTAAAAAAAGTACGTTTTTAAACTCATTTTGCCCCTTTAGCTTGGCTGTGAAAATTTTATAAATTTCATCATTTGCGCTCATTTTAAAGGTTGAAATTTCAAATTTACTAGCAGCCATCTCGCTTAACGGCTCTGGCGTTTGTTGCGGAGCTGCTTGTAAAATTTGCGTCACACCAAGCGTAAAAAGCAGAAATTTAAACATTTTTACCATTTTGCAGCGACCTTAAACCAAAATCTCCTGCCCTCTTGCGGATACCAGTAGTAGTTGCCGTCGTCTGCTAGCGCCTCATCGTATCTTACTTTGTCAAAGATATTGTAGGCGTTTAGGCTAAGCGTTAGGTGCTTGTTTGCATCCCAACTGACGCCTGTATCGAAAGTGAGTAGGTCTTTTGTGTTCTCTCTTACTCTGTTGCCAGCACCAAAATTTACGCTTGTTAGCTTGCTCTCGTAGTTTGCGCCAAAAAATGTCTTAACGCTCTTTACAGGCTTATATGTAAGCGTGGCGTGAAGTGTATGCTCTGGCGTTGCTGTTAGACTTTTGCCATCAAGTCTAGCTAGGTTTGTCTCGCTAAATTTCATAGGACCTCTTGGCGTGTTTATCGTTGGGTTGCCAGTTTTTATCTTTGACTTATT
>CAUSWS010000224.1:0-2770 GCA_963535265.1 uncultured Campylobacter sp.
GCGGTATTTACGACGTTATCTATAAATGTCACTTTGCCAGTGAAATCTTCATTGTTTAAATTTAAGACAGCCTCGCTATTTAGTTGCTGCCAAGCGCCACTATCTAAATTTGCTTTTCTACTTAGATTATCCACGTCTGCGATGTAAAAGTCAGCCTCGATCGGATTTATCTTAGTTAGCCTTACAAGTTTTGTTTGGCTCGCTACTACAAGTGAGCCAACATCGACTTTATTATCGCCCACTACGCCGTCAAATGGAGCCACTATGCTTGTGTATCCTAGATCTATTTTTGCACTTTTTAAATTTGCTTTTGCGCTTACTAAATTTGCATTTGCAATATCGTAAGCTGCAACGGCTGCGTCGTAGTCTTTTTGAGAGACTGCATTTTTCTTATAAAGGGCAGAAATTCTTTTAAACTCAGTCTCGGCATTTTTTAAATTTGCATTTGCCACGCCAACAGCTGCATCAAGTGAGTCGTAGCTAGCTTGATATTTCTCTGGATCTATGAGAAATAGCTTCTCTCCAGCCTTGACCTTATCGCCAGGCTTAAAAAACTGCTTTATGATCGTGCCACCAACCTTTGGATAGATGATGACATCTTGGTTGCTAGTAACTGTAGCTGTGTAGTCAAAGCTAATAGGCACATCCGCCTTTTTAGCCACAAATATATCAACATGAGATGTTGGCATTTGGCGGCCTGCAGCAGCCTTTTTGTCGCCACTTTCAAAGCAGCCAGAAAGCAAAAAAACGGCAGCTGAAAGCACAAAAAAACTCTTAATTTTCAACATAAAAACCTCTCTTAATTTTAAATTTTAATCCCAAGCTTAGTTTTGTAATTTTTATTACAAATTATAAAAGTCACTGACTATAACTAAATATAAATTAAAAGTCAATTCTACTTTTTAATGATGCCATTTAAAAATAGCTCAACACACAAAGCAACGTGCTCTTCGCGTTCTTTTTTGCTTAGTTTTGGCTCCTCGTCTAATATGAGAGCGTTGTAGTAATGTGACCCCTTTACATTTTCTATAAAGCATTTTGCGGCAAATTTGGCTGGAAATTTTGGATTTAGCTGTGCTTTTATCTCATCTCTTTCAAAGAAATTTATAAGCACAAGATCGATCTTGTTTAAAATTTGATCTAAAAATACCCTGCCAAGTTTGCCACCATTTTTAGAGCTCTCGCTTATCATTATCCTACCAAGTGAGATATTTTTCTTGGTGCAGATGATAGAAAAAATAATGGTTGCAAATTTGGTTAAAAACTCCTCCAAGCTGTGAGAAATTTTAAGATCTATCCTCTCATCGACCTCTTTTATAAGCGCATCTATCTCTTGCTCGATGATCGCTTGAAAAAGCCCCTCTTTGCTCTCAAAAAATGTGTAAATGCTAGCAAGCGAGCCGCCACTTATCGCCACGATATCGCTAAGGCTAGTCTTTTCGTAGCCATTTTTTAAAAATAGCTCAAGCGCTGTTTTTACGATGAGCTCGTATCGTTTTTTGCCTTTTTCTGAGATCGCCATTTCACTTCCCGCTAAATTTTTGCCATTTTATCATCTTTTAGGATAGATAAAGGTGCTAGCTCTTTGCACGCTGATAGTTGGCTCGTCAGTGGCGTAAGCTCTTATATTTATATGTTTTAAAAGATCTTTTTCGCTTGTGTTTTCATTTTTTGATTTTAGCGTGACGATGACCTTTTGTTTTGCACCAGCTTTTAGCGTAAAAGGCTTATTTGGACGAGAAATTTCTATGCTTTTATCATCTATCTCGAAGTAAAATTTATGATCCTTGCTTTGGGTATTTTGCACTAAAAATACATAAGAATTTTCAACCTCACCTTGCTCTAAAACCTTGTAAAGCTCGCTTGTTCTATTTATATTTAAAAGCATGCTCTCTTTTTTGCCACTCATCAGCGCTGCAGCTACCAAAACTACGCACAACATGACAAGATAAGCAACCGTTCTAAATCTAAAAATTTTCACCTTTTTATTTTCATTTTGAGAATTTATGCTTCTCCACTCGATGAGCGAGCTTTCGTTAAAATGCCCCATCACTTTAGCGCACGCGTCGCTACACTCAAGGCAGTTTATGCACTCAAGCTGCATACCTTTTCTTATATCTATATGTGTTGGGCATATCCTTACGCAGGCCTCGCAACCAGTGCAAAGCGCGCCATCTTCTTTTGGCTTTTTAAATTTCTCTTTGCCATCATATATGACGCCGCCTCGTTTTTGATTATAGATAACTTGTATCGTGTCGCTATCAAACATAACTGACTGCACCCTCGCATACGGGCAGACATAGACGCAGAAATTTTCTTTTAAAATGACCACGTCATAGACTAGCCAAGCAGCGATGCTAAGCCAAAATGCAAGTAAAATTTTATGTTCGCTTACATCATTTAGATAAGCAAAAAAATCAAGTGGTGGCACAAAAAACCACAAGAAATTTGCAGCTATGATAAGTGCTAAAACGCACCAAATTCCAACAGCTAATGCACGCTTAAAAATTTGACCTTGTGGTTCATTTTGTTTGTTTTGGATATTTTTTCTGATCTTTAAAATTTTAGTTTGCAAAAGGTCACGAAAAAGCGCTCTAAAAATGGTCTGCGGACAGCTCCAGCCACACCAAACGCGCCCTGCAAGCGTCGTTAAGAAAAATATGCTTAAAAACAAAGTGATAAACAAAAATGGCAGCAAATATAGCTCTTGCATATCAAATTTTGTAAAAAATAGATCAACCCTACTCTTATCAAAACTTAGCAAAAATAG
>CAUSWS010000225.1:0-2752 GCA_963535265.1 uncultured Campylobacter sp.
CCGCCTTTGTCTTCAAACTGATACATCTCTTTGCCCACGATGTCGCTACTCTCGCCGACACTTCTTTTAAAAAGCGCCGTCTCCTCGAGGTGCGGGGTCAAAATTTGCTCATATCCGTAGTTTTTTGCGACTTCCTCGCAGGTTTTTATTATCTGTGCGTAAAGTTTTGCGCGAGCTGGAAGCATATCTTTCATGCCACGAAGTGCCGTTATCATCGCATTATCCTTTTTTATTTTTTGTGATTTTACTTAAAATTTATAAAATTTTCTATCTCTTTTGAAATTAGCTTTATGCTTTTAGACGCGTCTATAAAAAGCGTTTCAAAGCCATTTTTGATAAGAATTTGCTTCATCAGGCTTTGCACTTTTAAAAGATACTCTAGCCCACGAGCCTCGATCTTATCGCTTGTACCTCTATTTTTTAGACGCGAGCTTATTAGCTCATGGCTTGCTTCAAAAAAGACTATCTTATCTGCAAATTTATCATTTAGTGCAAATTTATTAAGCTCTAAAAGCACGTTTTCATCTAAGTTTTCATCATTTGCCAAAGCGTAGGCGATGCCCGAGATAAAGCCTCTGTCGCTTAAAATGAGTTTGCCTAAATTTGGAGCTACCAGCTTTTCAAAATGCTCAGCTCTGTCAGCTAAAAAGAGTAAAATTTCAGCCCTTTTGCCTATTTTCATGCTTGAGCTTAGCAAAATTTCTCGTAAATTTTCACCTAGCTGCGTGCCGCCTGGCTCTTTTGTGACGATAACTTCAGGAAATTTAGAAGCTAAAATTTCTATCTGCGTGCTCTTGCCAACGCCGTCGATGCCTTCAAACAAAACATACATCTTACGCCTTTAAATTTTTTAGGATTTTTGCTGGCACTAGGTTGCTCACGTCGCCGTCGTGGCGTAAGACTGAGCGGACGATAGAGCTTGAAATGAAGGCGTTATTTAAGCTTGGCATAAGATAAACCGTCTCAAATTCGTCCCAAAGAGCAGCATTTGCGTAGCCGATTTGTAGCTCGTATTCAAAGTCGCTAACCGCGCGAAGTCCCCTAATAACAGTGTTTATGCCGTGTGACTTTGCAAAATCAACAAGCAAGTTATCAAAGCCAAGCACGCTTACATTTTTTAGCTCGCAAACCGCCTCTTTTGCCATCTCTATGCGCTTTTCATGTGCAAACATCGGCTGTTTGCTATCACTTTTTGCAACTGCGACGATTACTTTGTCAAAAATTTTTGTAGCCCTTATGATGACGTCTAAATGGCCGTTTGTGATGGGGTCAAAGGTCCCTGGATAGATGCAAGATTTTTTCAAATTTGCCACCTTTTGTAAAGATTATTTTCAATTTTTAAGGCATCAAGCCACTTACCGACGATGAAATTTTCCATATCTTCTAGGCTCTTTATGCCTGCGTAGTAGCCCAAAACTGGCGGAGCGATGGTAGCTCCAAGAGATGAGAGCAGCTGCATCTGAGAGAGTGCGATCGCAGAAAATGGCATCTCTCTAACGCCCAAAACTAGGGTTTGCCTCTCTTTTAGCGCGACGCTTGCAGCCCTTGTGATGAGCGTGTCGCTTATGCCATTTGCAACCTTTGCTAGAGTGTTGGTAGAGCAGGGCGCTATGATCATCGCCTCTGTGCCAAACGATCCAGAAGCAGGTCCTGCGCTAAGATCCAAATCATCATAAATTTTTACACCAAGATCATCTAAATTTAGCCTCAAATTTTCTTCAGCCTCCAAAACTTTCAGGGCGTTTTTGCTAACTATGACATGTGCCTCGCAACTATCTTTTGCGGCATTTATTAGCTTTAAAAAAAGCTCGGCTCCGCTTGCTCCAGTGGCTGCAAAAACTACTTTTTTCATCTTATAACTGCCTCATCTTTGCCTGAAACTGTGGCCTGTAAAATTTTATTTTCTCTTGTTCTTATCTTTATCATATCGCCTAAATTTCCATCTTCAAGCGCCTTTACCTCGGCGATTATCTTGACGCCACCTTCGCTCAAAACTGCATTTAGCATTTGACCTTTTTTTACTAAGCTTATGGCGTTAAATTGGCGTTTGGTTAAAATTTCACCGCTTCTTATCTGCACTTTTGTGACAAGCGTTGAGGCGCTAAGTCCAAAGAGTGCATCACGTGGCCATTTGCTAAACTCGATCATCGTTGGTTGGTAGTCAAGAAGGCTTAAAATGTGGTTTGTATTCATTGAATTTATAGCGATAAAAACTGGCATTTTGGCGTTAAAGCTAAATTTAAAATAAAGGCTTTTTAAGCTTAGATCAACATCCTCAAAAGAGACTCTAAAAACGCCTTTTTGGCTATTTTGATCGCTTAAAAATATATTTTTAAAAACTAAGTCTTTAAAATTTGCAGGGAGTTTGTTTTGCGGACTGATGCTAAGATCGCTCACGCTGATGCCTGGGTACTCGTTGCTGATCTCTCTTAGAAATTGCATCTGAATTTCATCCATGATAGAGCAGTTTTTCACAAAAGCTACGCTACCACCGCTTTTATCATTATATGTTTTAAAATTTGCTGTTAGAATTTCATAGAGCTTTTTGCTATCTATTTTGGCAGCTTTTTTGCCCTCTAAATTTAAAATTTCATTATCTTCGCCTTCAAAGCCAAAAGTACTAAGTGAAATTTGATCATTTACGACACAATACATCGGATAGATGCTGACTTCATTTGCAAAAAGTTTTATGGAAAATAAAAAAATGAGTATAAAAAAGATGGAGCGGGAAACGAGATTCGAACTCGCGACC
>CAUSWS010000226.1:0-2744 GCA_963535265.1 uncultured Campylobacter sp.
TCTACAAAAAACGCAGACGTAAAGACTCAAAACTAAAACGCGGCTTTAGAAGACAATTTACACGTGTAAAAGTCGTAAGTATCGCAGCTTAAGGAGATAAGATATGGCACACAAAAAAGGTCAAGGTTCAACCCAAAATAACCGTGATAGTATCGGACGCCGATTAGGTGTTAAGAAATTTGGTGGCGAGTTCGTTCGTGCTGGAAATATAATCATCCGCCAAAGAGGAACAGCAACTCACGCTGGAAATAACGTAGGTCTTGGCAAAGATCACACTATTTTTGCATTAGTCGATGGCTTTGTAAAATTTGAAAGACTTGATAAAAACAGAAAAAAAGTATCTGTTTATCCAGCTGCATAACCCCAGGGGCGTTCGCCCCTTTTTCCTTTAAATCCGCTCAAAAATTTAACAAATTTAATTTATCTTACATAATATATAGTTTGGCATTTTGGACAAACACCAAACTATCAAATTTATTTTATTTCGCTTTTAACAAAGCAAGCTCTTGCGCTAGAAATTCCCCTGTGTAGCTGCCAGTTTTTTTGTAGTTTTTGGCTACCTCTTTTACATTGCCACACGCTATTACTTTACCGCCTTTTGCGCCACCTTCTGGTCCCATATCTACGATATAGTCGCAGTTTTTGATGACGTCCATATTATGCTCGATCACAAAAACAGAATTTCCAAGATCGACCAGGTGATTTAGCACCTTTACTAGCCTATCAACATCTGCAAAATGAAGCCCTGTCGTTGGCTCATCAAGGATGTATAACGTATTTCCAGTGTCGCTTCTGCTAAGCTCCTTTGCTAGCTTTACGCGCTGCGCCTCGCCGCCACTAAGTGTGACTGCATTTTGCCCAAGCGTGATATAGCCAAGCCCCACGTCTTGTAGTGTCGTGAGCTTTGAAGCGATCTTTGGCACAGCCTTAAAGAACTCAACCGCCTCATCGATACTCATATTTAGTACCTCGGCGATATTTTTGCCCTTATATAAAATTTCCAAAGTCTGAGCGTTATACCTAGCGCCATTACAAACGTCACAAACCACGTTTATATCAGGTAAAAATTGCATCTCGATCGTGATCTCACCCTCGCCTTGGCACTTCTCGCAGCGCCCTCCTTTGACGTTAAAGCTAAAGCGCCCTATTTTGTAGCCCCTAAGCTTTGCCTCTTTAGTCTGCGCAAATAAATTTCTTATCTCGTCCATTACGCCAGTGTATGTCGCTGGATTTGAGCGTGGGGTGCGACCGATCGGGCTTTGATCAAGATATATGACCTTGTCTAAATTTTCAAGTCCGCTTAAATTTACCCCAGCTATCTTTTTCACTTTTTTGGCTCTATTTAGCTGCTCCTGTGCCTCTGGAAGCAAGGTCTGAAGCACTAGCGAGCTCTTACCAGATCCTGAGACACCGGTGATGCCAACTAAATTTCTAAGCGGAAATTTAGCGGTTAAATTTGAGATATTGTTGATATTTACATTTGAAATTTCGAGCCACTTCTCGGCTTTTCTATTTTTTTGATAGTCGATCTTTTTCTTACCATTTATGTATTGTGCAGTCTGAGTGTCTGAGCTTAAAAGCTCTTTTGCCGTGCCTGCAAAGACTACACTACCGCCAAATTTACCAGCTCCAGGGCCGATATCTACGATATAATCAGCCTCCTCTATCGTCTTTTTATCATGCTCAACGACGATTACGGAGTTGCCTTTGGCTTGCAAATTTCTAAGCGTTTTTATAAGTTTTAGAGTATCTCGCTCATGAAGGCCGATACTTGGCTCATCAAGCACGTACATGACGCCACTTAGCCCGCTTCCTATCTGACTGGCGATCCTGATGCGCTGCGCCTCGCCACCGCTGATCGTTCTAGCATCACGCCCAAGCGACAAGTAGCCAAGCCCCACGTCGTACAAAAAGAAAAGCCTTTCGTTGATCTCTTTTAAGATAGGCTTTGCGATCGCCTTGTCGTAGTCACTAAGATAGGCAAAATTTTTCTCGTTTGAGAAAAAAGCGGTGCAATTTTCTATGCTCATATCCAAAATTTCACCAAGCCCAAGGCCAGCGACCTTGACCGCTAAGCTTTGAGGCTTTAGTCTGTGGCCGTTACAAGCGTCACAAATTTTCTCACTCATATACTCATCAAAGTCTTTGTAATCCTTCAAGAGCCCGTGTGAAATTTTAACCACACCATCAAATTTTCTAAGTAGCTTGTTTCGCTTCCAAAAAAACGAAACCTCTTTCACGTTGCCGTATAAAACGAGCCTCTTTTCATCTTCACTAAGCTCGTAATATGGCTTTTTAATGTCGATCTCATTTTGCTCACAAAACGCAAGTAAAAATTTATAGTAATAGCTCATATTGTAGCCGTAAAGTAGCTTGATAGCGCCATTTTCTATCGACTTTTCCTCGTCGATGATCTTGCTCATATCTAGGCTATATCTTATACCAAGTCCGTCGCAGTGCTCGCAAGCGCCCTTTGGCGAGTTAAAGCTAAAGCTTAGCGGCTCAAGCGGCGTAAATGAAATTTTGCAGTCAAAACAAGCCATGTGCTCGCTGTAATGTATAAAACTCTCTTTTAAGCCCAGCTCGTCAGCATTTGCGATCTCTATCTCGACCTCACCAAAGCTCTCATTTAGTGCCTTTTCCACGTCGCTTGCAAGACGCTCGTGATTTTGCTCATCAATAGCGATCCTATCAACGATGACCTTTATCGTGTGTTTTTTCGTTTTTGCAAGCTCGATCTCCTC
>CAUSWS010000227.1:0-2738 GCA_963535265.1 uncultured Campylobacter sp.
GGCTGACTTTGACTATAAGCCAAACACAAAAGTAAACGATGGCGTAGCTAAATTTGTCGAGTGGTATAGCGAGTTTTATGGGATCAAAATTTAAATGAGACGTTGCGAGTGGGCCAAGGGCGAGCTTGACATAGCCTACCACGATAATGAGTGGGGCAAGGTCATAAAAGATGATAGAAAATTTTTTGAGATGATAGTTTTGGAGGGCTTTCAAGCGGGACTTTCGTGGCATGGGGTACTTCAAAAAAGAGAGGCTATGAGAGCGGCGTTTGACAGCTTTGATCCTGAAAAGATCAAGCTTTATGGCGAGGCTGAGATAGCTAAATTTATGCAAAACGAAGGGCTGATACGCAATAGACTAAAACTAAAATCGCTTGCCACAAACGCCCTTGCATTTTTATCGGTAACGCAAGAATTTGGCAGCTTTTATGATTATCTTTGGGGACATTTGCTAAGAAAATTTGACCCTAAATTTGACGGCAAACAGATCATCAATCACTATCAAAATATCAAGCAAGTGCCAGCTACTACGCCGATGTCTGACTTTGTGGCAAAGGAGCTAAAAAAGCGAGGATTTAAATTTCTAGGCTCTGTTAGCACCTATGCCTTTTTGCAAAGTGTGGGCGTGGTGGATGATCATATGGACTATTGTTTTTGTAAGTGCAAGGCTTGATTAGAATAATTTTTGCACTTTTGGTGCTTTTAAATTTTGCATTTTCTCTTGAACTGTTGCGCCTTAGCGAATTTAAAGATCAAAACGTCTCAGGTTGGCTAGCTAGCGAGAAGCTTGATGGCGTGCGCGCCTACTGGGACGGAGAAAATTTACTCTCAAGACAGGGCAAAAAGCTAAATGCACCGCAAAGTTTTACTAAAAATTTCCCAAAATTTGCACTTGATGGCGAGCTTTACGCAAAGGGGCTTAAATTTGAAGAAATTCAAGCGACCGTGATGGATAAGCTGCCAGATGAAAAGGCGTGGAGCAGGCTTAAATTTCACGTTTTTGACGTGCCAGAGGCAAGTGGTGGCTTGCTTGATAGGCTTGAAGTTTTGGCTAAATTTTTAAAAAATGAGCCAAATGACAATTTAATAATCATAAAACAGATAAAGATGCGCGATAACGCCCAGTTTTTAAAATTTACTGAGAGAATCATCGCAAAAGGCGGCGAGGGAGCAGTCGTGCGTGAGCCAAATGCGCCCTACGAGCGAAAACGAAGCAAAAATGCACTTAAATTTAAGAAATTTAAAGATGCCGAGTGCGAGGTGGTCTCCATAAATAAAGGCAGCGGTAAATACGCTAATCTTGTTGGCTCACTCACCTGCAAGGCGCTTGGCGGCAAAGATGACAAAGAAAAAGCTGGCGAGCCAAAAGAGGGCACTATCTTTAAAATAGGCTCAGGACTAAGCGACGAGCAACGCACAAATCCCCCAAAGATAGACTCTATCATCACATATAAATTTCAAAATTTAACCTCTAATGGCAAGCCAAGATTTCCTATATTTTTAAGGGTTAGAGAGGATTAAATTTCGTCCGCGATCTCTTTTAAAGCCCTAAAAGAGTCAAACTGCGCCTCCTCATCAAAAATGAAACTTTGAGCCATTATTTCATCGACTGCCAGTCTGTTTTGAAACTCTAAAATTTGCTCTTTAACGCTTTGCTTTGAGCCTATGAAAGAGCACGCCATCATCTCTTCTGTGACGGCTCTTTCTCTATTTTTTAGCTCTATTTGCCTAAAGTCGATCGGCCCAAAATGCGGAGCCTGTGCGCCTGCCTTGCCACTTATGGCAAAGACTTCGTCGTTATCCTTTTTTGGTGGCTGCAAATACTCTTTTCCGCCAGTTACTACGTTTAAGAAAAACTGCGTTTGTGTAGTAGCTAAACTCTTTGCTAGCTCGTCACTTTGGGCTATTATCACATTTGCTCCTGCGATGACATAGGGCGCTTTTAAAAAGGGCGATGGTTTGAAATTTTGACGATAAATTTCTACCGCTTTTTCTAGCGCACGTGGTGCAAAGTGCGATGCAAAGGCATAAGGCAGGCCAAACTCAGCCGCCACGTATGCGCTATATATGCTTGATCCAAGTATGTAAATAGGCGGAAATTTTTCAATTTTTGGATAGGCTTTTACGGCTCTTTTGGCGTTAAAATAGTCCATTAGCTCGTTTATCTGCATGTTAAATTCCATCTCTCTGGCACCGCGTCTAAGCACAGCAGCCGTCTCTTGGTCGGTCCCTGGAGCTCTGCCTAGCCCAAGATCGACTCGGTTTGGATATAGCGTCTCAAGAGTGGCGTACTGCTCGGCGATGGAGTAGGGGCTGTGGTTTGGTAGCATCACGCCACCAGAGCCCACTCGCAGGCTTTTTGTATGCTCTAAGATGTGTGCGATGATGAGCTGCGTGGCTGAGCTAGCTAAATTTTGCATATTGTGATGCTCTGCGACCCAGTAGCGCTTCATGCCGATATCTTCGGCAAATTTAGCCAGTCTGATGGCCGCATCTATGGCTTCTTTTGCGTTACCGCCTTGTTTTATTGGTAGTAAATTTAAGATTGAGAGATTCATTTTTTATCCTTTTTTTGTAGATGAGGGATTATAAAGATTAAATTTAAAATAAATTGTAACTCTATTTTAAATTTGTAAAGGCAAAGACCTATCCACGCAGCCTTCAAGCAAAATTTAAAAACTAACCTTGCTTTACTTTTGCTTTACTCTATTTTTGATAAAATTACACACTTTTAATGA
>CAUSWS010000228.1:0-2684 GCA_963535265.1 uncultured Campylobacter sp.
GTAGATAAACAAAGACGCACTATATTAAAAAATGGAGAAGCCATAGCGCTTACAAAGGCGGAATTTGACATCTTTATCTACCTTTATGAAAAAGAGGGGATAGTCGTATCAAGAGAGGATATTTTGTTAAATTTAGGTCAGGCTAAATTTCAAAGCGGGCTAAAAAGCATCGACGTAGCCATAGGACGCTTGCGCCAAAAGATAGGAGACGACCCTAAAAATCCACACTTCATCCACCCCGTGCGCGGTATAGGGTATAAATTTATCAATGCGTAATATATCTATCATAAAACTCATATCTTTTTTCTTTTTTGCCGCACTCATTACGGTAAATTTGGCATTTTTTATCGAATCAAAAAAGCAGATTAGAGACGCAGAGTATCATACTTATGAGCGCTTTATGCTGGGTATGCGTATACGAGGACAAGTAGAAGGCAACGCGGCTAAACAACTAGCGCAAATAGGTCTTAAAAGTAGCGAGCTTTATCCTATTAAGATCAGGCAAGGCGGAGAGAAAATTTATAGCGACTCGTATGCTGATATGATAAGGTATAACAAAAAGTTTTATTTTGTGCCTAGATTTTCTTCTATCGATCCAAAAATGTTTTCGCGCATTATGGATGCGGCAGGGCTTAATATATCAAGCAAAGATGACATAGCAAAAAACGATGTGCCTTTAGAAAATTTAGAAGAAATTTCTTCAAATGGCATTTGGGTGCTTTGGCTTGTAGTAAATATCGTGATGGTCGCATTTTTCATAGTCGTTTTGAAAAAACTGCTAAGGCTTAGAAATTTAAAAAATATGATAAGAAGAGCAGGCGAGGAGGATAAATTTAGGCTGATAAAAGTAGAGGCAAATGATGAAATAGGCCAAATCGCTGGCGAATTTAACACGACTATGCAAAAGATAGACGCCATAAAACAGGCTAGGGCGCTCTTTTTGCGCAATATCTTGCATGAATTTCGCAACCCGATAATGAAAGGGCGGATCATGGCGGATATGATCGCTGAAATTTTACAAGATGATAAGGCGGGAGATAGGTTAAAACAAATTTTTATAAGGCTAGAGATGATACTAGGCGAGGTTGTCAAGGTCGAAAAACTAGTATCGAGCGAGTGGGAGCTTAAAAAGAACAAGCACCGAGTCATAGACATCGTCGATCACTCGGTAGATATGCTTTTACTAAAAGATACAAGTCGCATAGAGGTGCAAGCAGATGGCGATATAAGCGCTGTTGAGGTTGATTTTGAGCTTTATGCGACCGGAGTTAAAAATTTGATCGATAACGCCTTAAAATACTCAAGCGACAAGGTTGTCGTCACTATAGATAAAAGTGCTCTGTGCATAAGCAGCGTGGGAGACGAGCTTGAGTCAGAAAGACTTGAGTTTGATAGGGCGTTTAACAGAAGAGTAGAAACCTCAAATTCTGGACTTGGACTTGGACTTTACATAGCAAATCAAATTTTTAAAAAGCATAAACACGAAAGTGGCAAAAATATTTTTATAATATATTTTGCGGAGTGATTTAAATAAGGGCTACTTTATAAGTCCCTTTAAGATATTTAGAATTTCATTGAGTAGATTTTAAGTCTTGACAAAAATATATGCAAAAATTTTAGAAAACCATTTTTATGATATTCAAAGAGTAGTAGCTTTATAATCGTTGGAATTTTTAAGAGACTGTCCCACTTTAGTAACTAAGTGTTCCACTCTTAAAGGAAATTTTAAAGAAAGGGAAAGAACAAAAGCATCACTGCTAGTGCCTAAAATAGGGTGTTATGGTGTCACGGGGGAGACTTGAACTCCCGACCTCCGGCTTATGAGGATTTTTTATATGAGCTCCTAAAAGCCTGAAATACGCACTTTAGACGATTTTTTGCTTAGTGATTACATAAAACTGTTCCATTTTTGACCGGTTGGCTATTAAATATGGGACAACACTTAAGGGAGCGAAACGGTATATATTACTACCGAGTCACACTTGCTCCAAGCATCAGAAAATTTTTTAACGAAAAGCGAGAAATTTGCTTCTCCACATCCACTAATCTCTTGGAAAAAGCCAGAAAAAGGGCTAAAATTCTAGATAATAATCTTTACCTGATAAAAAGGGCGGTTCACATGAATCTTAGTGATAGCATAATCCAATCTTTTGTAAATTCGTTTATGAAAGTAAAACTTAGCAAGAGTATTAAAGAGCACTCTCTTCTTAATAAGAAGATGGATGTAGAATTTCTAAATGCGCTCAATGACTACTTTAAACAAAGTTTGATAGATGGCAGTCTGCCTCAAATTTTAATTAAGGATATAAGTAATATCACTAGCACTGCTGGTGCTCTTGGTGATAAGGATAAAGAAAGCATAGGCCAGACTCTTCTAGAGAAAAACATACTAACGCTTAACTATCTTGTTTCTAAACTTGAAAAGAGTAGCGTGATCTTTGATGATAAGCGTGAGCAGCAGTTTCTTGAAGATGACTCTAGTGATACTTTAACCAAACATGCCAAACCTAGTTCGTTTGATGCTAAGGACATAGCTTCATTTCAAGAAAATATAAAAGAGCTTGAAGATAGCGGTTATTTGCCTATTACGGATGGGCAGCTTAAGGCTATAGCTCAGAGGATTAGCGAGACGGTTTATGCCATACTAGATCAAAAGTATGGCTCAACTTCAAATTTAAAGCTAG
>CAUSWS010000229.1:0-2679 GCA_963535265.1 uncultured Campylobacter sp.
TTTTTTGCCATTTAGCCTTATATCTTTGATGCTAACTTTTGCGTCTGCTTTGATATCTTTTGCGTAGCTTATCTCAGCGCTACTCTCAAGCTGTCCGCTAGCTAGATCGGCCTCTAAAAAGGGCTTTGCGTAGGCAAAATACTTTGGTAAATTTGTATCATTTAGCTTGATTTTAGCGCTCACATCAAGTGGCTCGATCTTTATCTTGGACTCAACATCCAAATTTAGCTTTTGCGAGCTTTTCATCGCCACTTTTGCGTCAAATGGCTTACTAAAATCGCTACTTAAATTTGCTACTTTTACAAAAAGATTATTAAATTTATGAGCGATCTTTTCGCCTTCAAAAAGATGCGTCAAAGCGATATCTGCGTTATTTACACTTATATTTTTTACATCAAATTTAAACTCATTTTCTTTGCTTTTTGAAGCGCTTTTATTTTCAGTATTTTTCTCCACTTTTTTAGTGTGTTTTGCCGCCTTTGTAGCTTTTGCGCTCTGCTCGCCAAATCCTAGCTCATTTATAGCGCTTAGACCATTGTCGTTTAGTTCTGAAGTAAATTTAGGCTTATTAACATCGACACTAGCGATATTTAGAGCCATTTTTAAAAGATCAAAGCTTATGCTCTTTGCCACAACATCTGCAACGCTTAAAATTTCTTTGTTTTTAGCCTTTAAATTTATCCCTTTCATCGCTAGCTCGCTAACTCCAGCCTCGCTCTTGTTGCCATCCATTGTGAAATTTGTATTTGTCACACCAGCACTTGCTACATTTGCACTTGCGCTTTTGCTAAGTGGCGCGTTGATACCGTTTAGTGCTATTTTTTCAAGCGTTAGGGCGGTTTTGTTGTTTGCTAAATTTAGATTTAAATTTGAAGCATTTATATCTTTTAAATTTGCTAAATTTCTATCTGCTTCATCTATTTTTAAAGCGTTTGCACCCATATTTTTTAGCTTGGCTGTGGCGTTTAGTTCGCTTTTTTCATTTAAATTTGCAAGCAGCGAGATCTCATTTAAATTTAGTGATTTTATGCTCGCAGCGATAGCACTTTTAAAAGAGATGTCATTTAAATTTACAGCGCTTAAATTTAGCGCAGCCTCCGTTTTATCCGCTATCTTACTATCAAGATCAAATTTTGGAAGCTCTAACTCGCCAAGGCTAAGCTCATTTGCGCCTTCATCTAAACTTAGTCCTTTTACATTTAAAAAGCCATCTTTTAAATTTATCCCAGTTGCGTTCTCATCGGCTTTTAAAGCGTAGTTTATCTTTAAGTTTATAATGGCATTTTTGAGATTTAACGTGTCATTGTCGATGAAGCTTATCGCAACTGGCTTTATGCTAAAGTCCTTTATGCTGACGTTACCCTCTATTTTTAGTGGATTTAGCTTGATGTCGCCTTTTAGATCGATCTTATGTGCGAGGCTTGAGTTTGAGTCAAATATGTGACTACCTGCGCTATTTTTCTTCGTATTTAGCGAGCTTAGCTCGTAGTTTATATCATCAAAGCTTACGTTAAACGGCTTTGTTAAATTTTGATCGCTATATGAAAATGAGCCTTTGATGATTTTTGCGTTATTTAGCGCGAAATTTATCGAACTAGTGCTGTTATCTTCGCTAGTTGCGTCATCATCGCTTATAAAATTGCTAAAGTTAAAATTTGCCTTTTTATCTCTTGCGATCTTTACTTTTGGCTCATCTAGCCTAAAAATGTCTATCTCAACTAGCTTTTTAAAGATAGAAAATGGTTTTAGTTTAAGGTCGATCTGCTTCGTGCTAAAAAGCGGAGAAGTGGTGTTTAGCTCGGCATTTGTAGCGTTTAGCTCGAAGGTAAATGGGTTAAATTTAGCATCACTTACAAAAAGCGTTGCGTTGTAGTCTTTTAGGTATTTTGGCGCGATATTTTTGATAGCATAAGGCAGACCAAAAAAGCCAATTAGCGTGTAGATAAGCAAAAGTGAAACTACGCAGATGCCAGTGATCAGGGCTATTTTTTTCTTTTTATCCATTGTTAAATTTACCTTTTTGTCAGCTAAAATGAACCTTGATTTTACTTTAAAAAAGGTTAAAAGATAGTTAGAAATTTCAAATTTTCTATACATTGAATTTATATTTATCTTAATAACACTTTTATGCATTTCGTATTACTATTCGTCAAATATTTTTTAAACAAAGGAGCGAGTGATGAAGAGATTTTTGGCTTTATTGTTTTTGTTGTTTTCTGCCTTTGCTTATGCAAATGAAAATGCCGTTGTGGTCGCTATCGAGGAGCAAACACCTCGTATAAATCCACTCTACGACGAAGATCACGATCCTACGCTTTCGCTGGTTTTTTCTGGACTCACTAGCCACGATGAAAATAGCCACGTCGTGCCAGAGCTTGCCAAGTCTTGGCAGGTGAGTGATGACGGGCTGGAGTATATTTTTGAGCTTAGAGATGATGCTTTTTGGCATGACGGGGTGAAATTTAGCGCAAAGGACGTTAAATTTACCATCGAAGCGGCTCAAGATAAGAAGCTAAACGCGCCTGCTATCTCAAACTACGAGGTGGTAAAAAGCGTTGAAATTTTAGGCGATTATAAGGTAAAGATCACACTAAAAGAGCCTTTTCCGCCGTTTCTTGACGCACTTAGCTTTGGCGTTTTGCCTGAGCACATTTTAAAGGGCAAAGATATCGCAACTGA
>CAUSWS010000230.1:0-2677 GCA_963535265.1 uncultured Campylobacter sp.
TTAAGCATTTTGACATGGCGCTTTTTGACTGCAAGGGCGAAAATGCCGGCGGAAATGGCACTAGCTTTGAGTGGGAAATTTTAAAAGAGGTCAAATTTAAATTTGGCATGGCTGGGGGCATAGGCGAGCACAACATCAAAGAAGCGCTGAAATTTAAGCCATATCTAGTCGATATCAACTCAAAAGTCGAGGACGAAAACGGCATAAAAGATGCGCAAAAGATAGAGAGAATTTTGGAGATTTTAAATGTCAATGCATGATTTTAGGTTGGAAAAAGCTTTTCAAGATGAAATTTTTACAAATTATGACATTCAAAAAGATATTTGTAAAAGTTTAGATATTGATTTTTCGAATGTTAAATTTGTACGTGAAGATAAATACATAAATGGTATAACTGCTGACTTTACTATATTTGAGAACAATAGTGTGCGTGCAATCATGGAGTGTAAGGGTGGTGAAATAAATGTAACTGACTATGTTCGCGGTATTGGACAAATTTTTCAATATGAATATTTTGCAAAAAATAAGCTTACAAATAAAAATTATAATTTTTGTGAATTTGAAAAATTTTATAGTATTTATATTTTTCCAGATAGTGTTCTTAGACTAAATGAATTTAATATAGGACTTTTTAAGTATCCTGATACTAAAAAAATTATAGAAATTAATTCTAAAAATTTGGCTGTTAGACTTGTTAGTGAGAATGAACTTAAAAAGCTTGGCAATAGCAAGCAGGAAAATTTAAAGATCATTTCACAATATTATGTAAGGGATAATCGTATTTTCGAATTGTATTTTCTGCTTAAAGTTTTGTTGATATATAAAATTAAAGCAAAGAAAGTTGATAGACAAGATTTAGAGTTGCAAATCTTAAGAAAAACAAATACTATAAATAATCAAAATTGGAGGAATGCTTTTATATCACTTGCTTCACTTGGTTTTATTGATAGCAAAAATTATCCGAATGAAATGGGTGCAAAATTTGCGAATCTAGATTTTGCAAATTTTGCTTATATGATGTTTGATTCATATTTATCTCCTTATTATGAAGTTCTATTTGATGTATTAAAAAAAGAACCTAATTTAAGTAATCAAAAAATTGCAGAAAAAATTAGAGAAAATCAAAATATTAAAACAGATATTTTATTTCTAACACAGTCAGATGGTAGATATATTTCAAGTTGGTTAAGTATAGCACGTGATGATTTTGCTATATTGGACTTTGCTCCACGTAGCAATGAGAGAAAAATTTTATTTGATCCCTTTATTTCAAATAAAGATGCATTTATAAAACAAATTCTTCAAAAATCTAAATTTAATGAGTATAAGAATGTGTTTGAAAAGGTGATAAATGAGCTTTAATATATGCGAATTTTTCGTAGGTGCAGGAGGTAGTCATCTAGGTTTTTTAAAAAATGACTTTGAAACACTTTATGTTAATGATTTTGATAAGGATGCCATACATACACTAACATACAACAATAAAAAATTGTTAAAGAGTGCTATTGTGGATTGTAGTGATTTTACAAAAATTGATCCACAAGATCTAAAAAAGCGCATAAATAAAGACATAGACGTTTGTTTTGGCGGAATTGTTTGTAAAGGTTTTTCCCTTGCTGGTGAACGTAGTCCAAATGATCCACGAAATCATTTTTATGATTATTATTTAAAAATTATTGATGTCTTGCGCCCAAAAGTTAGCATAATAGAGAATGTAAAAGGTATGTTAAATGCTAAAATATTACCACTTGATACACCAAAAGAAATTTTAAATGAAGTTGATGAATTATGGCAAGAGATGGAAAACTACAAAGGTAAAAAAGCAGATTTAAGAAAGAAAAATGCAATTAGTGATGAATTTGAAAAATACGGCAAGAAGCTAAGAGATAAAAAACAAAAAATTTTAGCCCATATTTCCAAATTTCAGATATCAGTTATCGATGATATTATAAAACTTTATAAAAAAATAGGTTATAGAGTTCAGTTTAAGGTTTTAAATTCTGCATGGTATGGTAGTTCAACAAAACGTGAGAGGCTGATAATCGTAGCTGTAAGGAATGATATAAAAGGTGAGTTTAAATTTCCTATTCCAACACACAATAGTAACGAAATAAATACTAAAATGGATTTTAGTGAAGATGAGTTAAAAAATGCAAAATTTAAACAACCAATTTGTCTTAAAGAAGTACTTGCTGGTATAGATTATGACAACAAAGATGATTTTGACAACAATCCCATGAAGCATAGTCAAAAAACAATAGAGCGATTTAAATTTATAAAAGCTGGCGGTAATATTGTGGATCAAATTGATAGCTTGCCAGATGAACTTAAAATTTCAAAATTTTATTCACGTGGAAACACAATGAGGCTTAACTTTAACACTCTTGCACCAACGCTTGTGCCCGGACATAGTAATTTTCCTATTCATCCAACAGAGCATAGAAGTATTACAGTAAGAGAAGCAGCTACTATTACTGGGTTTCCGCTTGATTATAAATTTTTTGGTTCTCATACTAAGCGATGCGAACAAGTTGGAAATGCTGTTCCACCACCACTTTCGTATGCGATAGCAAAAGCAACAAAAGAATTTTTACAAGGAAATCAATAATGAACACTAAAGCATATTTTGGAAAATTTGGCGGGCAGTTCGTGCCTGAGACGGTGATGTTTGCCCTTG
>CAUSWS010000231.1:0-2637 GCA_963535265.1 uncultured Campylobacter sp.
TTACATTTGCTTTTAGATCATCTGGTAGTTTGTTCCAAAATTTATCACTCATAACAACTAGATAGCCTAGATATCCGTGGTGAGAAAGTGTAAGAGAGCTTTGAACCTCGTGAAATTTAGAGTTATAGAAATTTGAAAGTGGATTTTCAGTAGCATCAACTACGCCTTGTTGAAGTGCAGAATAAACCTCTGAAAATGGCAGAACTTGTGGGTTGCCACCGATCGCTTTGATCTGCTCTTCAAGTACTTTTGAGCTTTGGATCCTAAATTTTTGTCCTTTTGCATCTTCTGGAGTGAGGATAGGTTTTTTGCTTGAGCTAAAGTGCTTAAATCCAGCATCCCAATAATCAAGCGCTACAAAGCCCTTCTTAGTCACAAGCGCTTTTAGCTCCTCGCCAACTGCACCATCTTGAACCTTGTGAAGATGGTCTGCATCTTTAAAGATGAAAGGTAGGTCAAATAGCTGAAACTGCGGCACGATAGGTGTAAATTTAGAAAAGCTTGGAGCTGCCATTTGAACGTTGCCAAGCTTTAGCGCGCCAAAAACTCTATCATCATCAAGTAGCTGCGCTGATGGGAAGACTTGAACTTTTATCTTGCCGCCACTTAGCTCCTCAGCACGCTTTGCAAAAAAGTCAGCCGCCTTGCCCTTTGGCGTAGAAGCTGCGACAACGTGAGCAAATTTGATCGTATAGACCTTATCAGCACCAAATGCTAAGCCACTGATGGCACATGTAAAAAGTAAAGCTTGTAAGAATTTCATCTTTCATCCTTTGTAATAGTTTTGATAGGTGCATTATAAATTTCAAAAATAAAAATTTAGAAATTTTGTTTCATAAATTCACATATCTTTATTTTTATATGTGTATTTTTGTAACATTTTTGATCTAAAATGGATAGTTTTTACTTTGTAAATTTAACGTAAAAATTTATTTATCATTTTTATAGTCTATTTTTGTTACGTTTCTACACATATTTTTATATTATTTTTTACATTTAGAGAAATTTAAATTTACTTTTCTCACTTTTTAAAAGCTAAATTTGCTCTTTTAGGATATAAATTTTCACTCTTTTAACCACAAATTTATAAAGAAAATTTGCTCATCTTTTATAAATGAAAAATTTAGCTTTTATAAAAGCCCTATTTTTGGCTTAAATTTTAAGAGATTTTGTTTGTTAATATTTTGTGGCTATAATGCGAGATAACAAATTTTATTATTAAGGAATTATTATGTTTGAACTAAGAAAACTTCCGTTTGACGCAAATGCCAATGCAGTAGTAAGTGCTAAGACCTGTGAATACCACTACGGCAAGCACCACGCGACCTATGTTGCAAATTTAAACAATCTCATAAAAGATACAAAATTTGCTGACGCATCATTTTACGAAATCCTAAAAAATAGCGAAGGCGGCCTATACAACAACGTCGCTCAAGTTTATAATCACGACTTTTACTGGGACTGCATCGCTAAAAAAAGCGAGATGTCAAGCGAGCTAAAAACTGCGATCGAAGCAAATTTTGCAAACTTTAAAGAGGAGTTTTTAAAGGCAGCTACAACGCTTTTTGGCTCAGGCTGGGCGTGGCTTGTATTTGATCCAAGCAGTAAAAAGCTAGAAATCGTGCAAACTAGCAACGCAAAAACTCCAGTGAGCGACGGCAAAGTGCCACTTTTAGTCGTTGATGTTTGGGAGCACGCTTACTACATCGACAACTTCAACGCACGCCCAAAATACCTAGAGACTTTTTACGAGAACATAAACTGGGAATTTGTTAGCAAAGCTTACGAGTGGGCGCTAAAAGAGGGTCTTGGCTCAGTTGAGTTTTACACAAAAGAACTACACAAATAATATATGGCGGGACTTTCCCGCCTTAAAATTTCTACTTTTATTCAAATTTAACTATCAAATTTATCATTTTAAACGAGAGCGTAAATTTCCACTTTAGTAAATAACCTTTTTATAAATTTACAACCAGCATAAGCTAGCTCATCTTTAAATTTCTGTTTTTATATAAACTTTAAAATCATCAAATTTATTAGCAAAATCACTTTTTGAAAGATATCAAATTCTCGTTTTGGCAAGCAGCTTCTTTTAAATTTAACGCTAGTGCGAGATATCTCGCTTTCAAGTTGATAAATTTAGCAAGCAACAGGCGCGATATTTACTATTTCAAAAGGGGCAAAATGTTTCTTATGGCGGTCTGTTCTATTCTGATAAGCGACTTTTTCTAAGTTTATAAGTTTAAAAGTCAGCGCAACTATCTCACCTTTAAATTTATGTTTTTTCCAAATTTAAACTACTAAATTTATGAGCGAAAGCTACTTAATTCCCAAACGCGATCAAGACAATCTTTTGACGCTCCAAGGCATGCTGGAGAGATATCAAAAATAGCAAAAACTGGCTTTACCGCCTGCCCTATTACGACCAAATAACTTCCTGCTTAAATTTAAAGCTATCAAATAACCAATGTAGGCTATCCAACCTTAAATTTATCAGCAAAATTTTTAAAAGTGGAGGCAATATCTGCTACTCTAAAATATCCCAAGTAGCTTTTTGTATCAAGCAAAGGCGGCTTAAATTCCAAAGCCACCCAGCCAAAATTTATCTCTTTGAAGTATATAAATTTATCCCATTTT
>CAUSWS010000232.1:0-2605 GCA_963535265.1 uncultured Campylobacter sp.
AAAAATGCAACAGATCGGCTAGAAGAGCTTGCAAATTTAGTTGAGGCTGCACCTGAAAACTCTCTCCTACTTGCAAGCGAGCTTTGCATCAGCGGATATGACTTTGACGGCTTTTTTGCTGGGGCAAATAAAGCGATGCTTGGTGGCATGATAGGCAGCTTTGATGCGATGCTGCTTGAGCGCTTGCAAGAGGCGCTTAGCCCAGATAAATTTCTTGGTTTTACGCACCTTAGCAGTCTAAACAAAAGCGCAGGGCTCGCTCAAATTTCAAATCTAAATCCGCACCAACCAAAAATTTATAACGAATTTTTACTTCTTAACTCAAACAACGTCTTTCATTCGCAGTTTAAGGCTGAGCTTTTTAGGCCAAATTTAGAGCACGAGATCTTTGCTGCTGGTGAGGTGAGCGATATAAACGCTTTTGATTTTAGAGGGCTAAAGCTTGGCGTGCTGATATGCTTTGAGCTGCGTGATAGCAGGCTTTGGGCAAAGCTAAGAGGATGCGACATCATCATGGTGCCAGCCATGTGGGGCAAGGCCAGAGAGGACGCCTACCTTAGCCTTTGTAAGGCGCTTGCGATCGCAAATAACTGCTACGTCATGATATCAAGCTCGCTTGATCTTGAGACTGCTGGGGTCTTTTTGCCAGATGGCACGCTAGAGCAAAGCGCGGTTTTTGACGCAAATTTGATAGCGCAGATAAAGAAAAATTTAGGGCTTTTATAAATTTTAAGATAAGCTTTAAATCGTATAATAACGATTTAAAATTTGTTTAGGATAGAAATTTTGACCCAATTAGAAGCGATAAAATGCCAAAATTTAGCTAGCGACATAGCCGATGAGATCACGCTCAGTCCGCTTTTGTTTGACGCGATATCAACAACCGAGCGTGAAATTTTCGTACCCATCACCGCTCATGCTTACAAGCTTGACGCACAACCGATACTGGGCAATCAATGGATCAGCTCGCCACTAACGGTGGCAAAGATGACGATGGCGCTAGAGTGTGAAAACGTGGATAACATCCTAGAAATAGGCTGTGGCAGCGGCTATCAAGCAGCGATACTAAGCAAGCTCGCGCATAGAATTTTTAGCGTCGAGCGCATAGAAAAGCTAGCCATGGAGGCAAAAAAACGCTTCGAGGCGCTAAAGATCAAAAACGTACACGTAAGATATGATGATGGCAACAACGGCTGGCGAAGCTACGCGCCGTTTGATAGAATTTTACTCTCAGCTGCTGCTGATGAGATCTCGCCAAATTTATTCGCTCAACTAAAAAATGGTGGCATCTTGGTCGCTCCGATGAAAAAAGATGGCAAACAGTTTATCGCTAAATTTAGAAAAGATGAAAACGGAAATTTAGAAAAAGAGTTTTTAGACGAGTGCCTTTTTGTGCCACTTCTTGAGGGCAGAGAGTAGAGGCAAAGCCGCTACTGCCACCTAACTAGCCACTCACCGCTAGGGTGCTGCGTAAATATAATATCATCAAATTTTGTAGTTTCTTCGCCATCTGCTGTGATAAATGTAACGCTAAAGCTAAATGCGTTTTTGGCGATAAATTTCACATTTTCTATACTCAAGATATCGACGCTGTCACTACAAGTGCCACTAGCCCTTTTTAAATGGCTATCATCTCTTCGTAGCGCAGGTGCCCTTATGTCACTTTCCATAAATTTATCATTTTTATTAGCCTTGTAGCATGCCATATTTGCTAAAAATTCCTGCATCCTAGGCTTTGCGCTATCAAATTTAGCTTGATACTCTTTTGCTACCTTGATGCCCAAAATAGCGCCTGACACCGTCTGGCCAACTAAATTTCTACTTTTTGTTAGCGTTGGCTCGCTTTTTGGTTCGCAAAAGGCAAAGCTACTAAAAACAGCACAGAGCACAATGGCAAGAAGCGATTTGGTTTTCATTTTTCTCCTTTTTTAGATAAGAGCCATTCTACCTCGCGTCACTTAAAGGTTACTTGAGTTATAAATTTAAAGAATAAATGTGAGTTTTTAGAGGGGCAAAGCCTAAGCCTTGCCATAAATTTAGAATTTATAAGTGTAGCCTGTGTAAATTCCCACACTTGTATCTCTTAGCTGAGCGCCGCTATTTTTCTTATAAAATGTCTTATCAGCCTTTAAGCCAAACTCAAGCGCGTTGTGAGCGTCAAATGAGTAGATGCCACCAGCTTTTGCACCAACTAGCAAGCCTTTGAAATTTTTCTTGCTAGTTTCGTTTTCAAAACTTTGTCTAACACTTAGATAACCAAGACCAGCATAACCGCCAAGCACAGCTTTAAAATTTTCTGTGATGTTTGGTGTGTAATCAGCATTTTGGTTTTAAAAATATTTAGTCGTAAAATTTCAAACTACTAGGCAGAAAGCTATAAAATTTCTCTTATTAAAAGTTGTGGTGTCACAAGCCCACGAAACGAATTTTTAGATACGCAAAAGATGACATCCACCATCTCACCCACTCTAACGTGCCTTGTGAAGTTGAAAAATAGCGCCTCAAGCGTTTTGTTGTCTTTTTGCAAGATTAGTTTTAAGTGGTTTTGATCCCTGCCTATGAGCCTCTCGTTTTTCACGACGGCATTTTCTATCTTAAAGACTGG
>CAUSWS010000233.1:0-2594 GCA_963535265.1 uncultured Campylobacter sp.
TGACTACAACACCGAGCTTGATACACATAATAAGATGATAGAAAATCTTAGCGCTAATTTAAAGAAATTTGACGAAAATGCGGACGCTTACATATCAAAGCTTGAAGATACAAGATCCGCCAAAATGATCGCAATGGAAAATGAATTTAAGCAAGCAACTGGGCTTGATTTTAGCATCTCAAATCTAAAAAAGGTAAAAAAGGCTTTTACATCAAATGAAGCCACAGCTGCCACTGCACTGCGAGATAGCGATAGCGTCGTAGCTATGAAACTAAATCAAGATGGCACGATAAGACTAAAATTTGATAGTGGCAGAGAACTAGACGCAAATGAGCTTTACAATGACACTGGCAAGCTAAATACGCCAAGCGAGCTAAAAACTAGCGTAAATTTAGAGGCGAAAAAGATGGATAATTCTCAGCTAAATAGCCTAAATTTCAAAGACATCGGCGTCATGCAAAACGGTAAGATCACAAGCCTAAAAGATGCTGGAGCGATAACCATCATCAACCTATCAAATAAATTTGAAAGTAAATTTTTAATCAGCCTAAATAGTGGCAAAAGCATATCCGCAAGAGAAATTTATAATATCAGCTACCTTGAAAACGATCTAAAAAATAGAGAAAAGATAGATGAGAGAGATAAATTTTACAAAAAGGTTGATGTTAGGGTTTAAATTTGAGAGTAAAATCCAAAAAAGTTTATTGTAATTTAATCTTTTGGGGCATATAATCAATTTTCTGTAAATTCCAAACTTAAAAGAGACTGCTATGAATTTCACACCACTTTTTGCAATATTTTTTATAATCGCAACTGGTTTTTTTGCTAAAAAAGTCGGCATTGTTGAGCAAAAGCACTCGATCACTTTTGTGGATTTTGTCCTTTGTTTTGCAATGCCTGCGCTAATCTTTGATAAAATTTATCACGTAAATGTCGATGCCTCGCTTATAAATACGATCTTAATCGGCTTTGCCTCAACCGCCATTAGCGCTGTTTTGGCATTTGTCATAGGTAAGGTTTTTAAATTTACCAAAATAACAACCGTCAGTATGGTCATGCTAAGCCTTTTTGGTAACACCCTATTTGTCGGTATGCCTGTCATTCAGGGCTTCTTTGGCGACGAGATGGTAAATGAGGTCATCTTTTACGATCAAATAGCCACTGGTATCCCACTTTCGATCCTTGGACCGCTCATTCTATCTTTTGCCGCGTCTGAGAAGGTCTCATTGTTTCAAAATACAATGAAAATTTTAAAATTTCCACCATTTATAGCGCTTATCATGGGTCTTATCTTAAAAGAAGTCCCGCTTCCAGATTTTATCTTTGCGCCACTTAGGATGTTTGAAGGTAGCGTCACTCCAGTCGCACTTTTTGCGATCGGCGTTGGTCTTAACTTTAGCAGTATCACAAGCTCATATAAAGGCGTTAGCGTCGTGCTTTTGTGCAAGATGATCTTGCCAGCTATCGTATTTTTCATCATATTAAAAGTCTCAGGTATCCAGATGAGCAAAACTTGGGTCGTTGGTCTCTTTCAATGTGCGATGCCAACATCAGCCCTTGCAAGTGCGATGGTCATAAAAGCTGGACTTGATAGCTCACTAGCCATCTCATCAGTGGCCATAGGCGTGCTATTTTCATTTGTCACGCTTCCAGTTATCTATTTTGTATTTGCGTAAATTCACACTTATTTCACACTAAGAGGCTAGTATTTCATCATATTTCATTTAAAGGAGACGTTATGAAAAAGTTAATCTTAGTTGCACTTGGTGCTATGTTTATGCTTGGTGGTCTTGCAAATGCTACTGAAATGATGAAGAAAGACAACATGGGTAAAGACGAGATGATGAAGAAAGAGCATATGAAAAAGGATGACATGGCTAAAAAACCAATGATGAAAAAAGACGAAATGAAAAAAGATGACATGGGCATGAAAGATGAAATGAAAAAAGATGACATGGGCATGAAAAAAGATGACATGGGCATGAAAGATGAAATGAAAAAAGGCATGTAAAGGTGCTTAATGGTTAGAATTTTGCTCGTTGAAGATGATGAAATTTTACTTGATCTCATCAGTGAGTATCTAAGCGAAAATGGCTACGATGTCACCACTTCAAACAACGCAAAAGATGCACTTGATCTTGCTTATGAGCAAAATTTCGACCTTTTGATCCTTGATGTCAAGCTCCCAAAAGGGGACGGCTTTTCACTTCTTTCTTCCTTAAGAGAGCTAGGTGTTAGCGCACCTAGCATCTTTACCACTTCACTAAACACCATTGACGATCTTGAAAAAGGCTACAAAAGTGGCTGCGATGACTATTTAAAAAAGCCATTTGAGCTAAAAGAGCTACTTATCCGCATACAAGCGCTTCTAAAGAGAAATTTCTCGCACAACAACGACGAATTGGTCGTTATTTCAAACGAGCTTAGCTTTCATCCACAAAGTAAAATTCTAAGTAAAAATGGCGAAAAGATAAGTATCTCAAGCAAAGAGAGCGACCTGCTCGCCCTATTTTTGCAAAACAAAGGCAAAATTTTAACAAAAGATGAAATTTTTAATAAAATTTGGAAATTTGACGAGGAGCCAAGCGAGCTTA
>CAUSWS010000234.1:0-2582 GCA_963535265.1 uncultured Campylobacter sp.
AAAATGCCATAAATGCTGACATTATAAACGCAAAAACATATCTATAAAATTTCGCCGGTATCATGAAATCTTGCCCATAATAGCCTTAAATTCTCTAACCACATACTCAGCATACCCAGGCGTATGATAGACATCTTGAGATAAAATTTCATCAAGCTCTTTGCGGTCCTTAGCATCTACGACCACGACGCCTGCGTGTTCATCATCCACAAATGGCCCAAGAAGCAAGAAATTTCCTCTATCAACATACTTTATAAACCACCCTCTATGCTCGGCAAAAAGCTCATCAGCCCTCTCTTTTGGTATGAGATCTGTTTTTAAACTAATAGTAACGATAAACATCTTTCTCCTTTAAATTTACTTGCAAACAAATCCGCTCGCCTTATAAATAGCAAAAGCAGATCTTTTTCATAACATCTCCTAAAATTTTACCTTGCTAAATGAGGTCTCGTTCTTGAGAGCAAAGCTGTCAAATTCATCTATGAGCCCAGCTCGCTCTTTGGCGTAAGCCTTGTAGTTTTCGCTGTGGCGGTAGCTCTCAAAGCTAGCTTCATCTTTGTAAATTTCAACCAGCACCCACTTGCTAGGCGCGTCTTTTTGACTAAAGGCAAACTGGGCAAATGCGCCATCATCGACGCTTTTTTGCATATATTTTTTAACTAGCTTTTCAAATTTCGCATCGCTTTTTGCTTTTAGGCTTAAATTTGTGATGTGAAAGTAGCTATCTTTTAGTCGCTCTGGGGTTAAATTTTTAGAAAACGTAGCCCGTTTTTTCAAGCTTATAGCCTTTTTACTAGCTAAAATTTCAGCGCTCGCACTCGCAAATTTCTTAAAATGCGCCGAGCTTATATGCTTTTTATAAGCCGCCTCGTCCTTGTAAAACTCAAGCATATAAAACAGCTCTGGCTTACTCTTTGCGCTCGCAAAAAAGATCGCTTGCGTGTCTGGCTCGCTCTTTGAGCTTAGTATATTTTCCCTACCAAGCTGCTTTAACAAACTCTTGTTATTTGGCGTCGCAAGCAGCTCCTGCAAGCTCACTTTAGCCTCCGCCCCAAAGGCAAAAGCTGCCAAAACCGCTAGTAAAAATAGCTTTTTAAACATCAAAACTCCTTCAATTTATCTCTGCTCAACTCTTTTCATCCAAGCAAAAAGCTCGTCTAAGTCGTAGTCTCCGCCGTGTCCTTGTCCCCAGACCGCTTCAAAATCAACCTCTTTGCCAGCATTTTTAAGCGAGAGTGCGAGCATAGCAGGCACGGCAAGGGCTAGGTCGGTGTCGTTTGTGCCCTGCCTTATGCGGTAAAATTTCGCCGCCTCTTTGTTTTTAGCGTAGTTCATCGCATTCATCATCTTTATGACGCTAGCCTCCGCCATCTCGCCGCCACTTCGTTCTTTTGCAAATTTAGTAAAGTGCTTTGCAGGCGTTTTACTATCGCCAAAGAGGTCGTTTTCAGGATTTTCTAGCCCAAATCCGTCAAAGGCAACCACCGCTTTGGCGCGTTTTAGCGAGGCGATGAAGTCTTCAAGTTTAAATGTATATCCAAGCGAGCAGCCCTGCGTGTCAAGCGTTATAAATTTAGGCGTGAGCGTGCTTTTGTCGCTGCTTTTTGTAGCGGTAAATGCCCTTGAGATAAGGGCGCTTATATACTCTTTGAAGCTGCCCTCGCCGTTTTCATCAAGGCTTAGCGCGTGGCCTCTGGCGTCTTTTAAATTTAGCGAGTTTAGATAGACTGGGAATTTGCTCTTTAGCTCACGTGAGAGCTCTTTTTGCGTAGCGTTTAGCTCGCCTGTGATAGTCTTTGGCTTTTTGCTCCTATCGTTAAAAGTGCTCGCATCAAGACTTGAAAAATCAATCCTTTCAAATTTATCCAAATCCCCAAACATCCACTCATACGCTTCGTCCTCATGCTCTAAATTTGTAACAGGGCAGTAGGCTGAGACGGCATAAATTTGATCGTCAGCTTTTGCAGCGCCTAGCTCTTTAAGATATGGCTCATACTCTTTTGCATTTGCACTAGTGCCTAGAAGTGCCGACATCGCGCCGCCTGCGCTCGTGCCGTTTGAGATGATCTTATTTGCGTCACCTAGCATAAATTTGTCGTTAAATTTAAGATATCTAACGGCCGCTTTTAGATCGACTATCGCAGCTGGCGCTTTGCCGATAAATTTCTCGCCATCCTTTAGCATCCTGCCCCTAGCGCCAACGCTTGCCACGACGTAGCCTCTAAGAAGCGCTTCAAGAGTGGCATTTGGCTTTTCGTTTTGGATTTCTGGCTTTTGTGGTTTAGCGCTCATGTAGCCACCGATCGCATTTGGCATAAAGATAGCCCCTTTTTGGTCGCTAAATTTACCCTCTGGCACGTAGAAATTTAGCACCTCATAGTCGCTCGTTGGCTTTGCCACATAGACTATGCCCTCATAGGCTCTAAATTTAAGCGTCCTCTCGCCAACTTGCACGCTTTTTAGCTCAAATTTCTTTTCATCAAATTTAAGCTCGCCCCCAAAGCAAGCGCCTGCTAAACAAACCCCTAAAATAGCAACTCTAACGCATTTCATGATCTGCCTTTTTATTTTGTCCTACTTTT
>CAUSWS010000235.1:0-2555 GCA_963535265.1 uncultured Campylobacter sp.
AATCTCATTGTAATCGCAAATAGCAAGTGTAATACCAAGTTTCTGCGCTTCTTCACTTAAATTTTCAATGGCTCCACTAAGCCAAAGAGGACTAAAAAAAGTAACATTTTTTAAAGAAAGCAATATAGCATCAACATTGCGCGAAGATATTTGACTAATATGCTCATCGCTTAGTTTTAACGGAGCCATATTTACTTCTAAAAATCCAAATGGCCTCACAATGGCTATTGAGCCGTTAAATGTCAGCTTCATTTTTGTAGCGCTTTTTTTATAAATATGATGCTTTGCATATCTGCATGAACACTAACATCTAAAATTTTATCAATGCCAAGCTCATAAAACTCAGGTCTGCTGGCTTCATAAGAAAGTAAAATTTTAAAATAGTAAAGCATTTTTCGATCATCTTCACTAAGTGAATTTCGCTCCATATTCATCGCTTTTAGTATAATCTCCCAAAGGCTAAAGCCATACCTCTTTTGTAAAATTTTATTGTAACTTACATCAGAATATAAAACTATATCAGAAACAGGATATGGATACATCGAGAAGATTTTTTCGCAAATTATCAAGCAGGCTAAAGAATAAGAAGCGAATGGCAGATAGCTACGATATTTATCGTCAAAAGTATTTATTATCCTTATCCAATCAGATAAAATTTTAGAGTTAAACTCGATTAAATCAATAATTTTTAAATTAAATACCCTGTAAGTTTTAGGAGATTTTAAAAATATAAAATAAGAAAGCACGATCGATCTAAAAAGATCGATACCTAGCATATTTGCTGCTACTGTTATATCTTTGCCATCATAAGAAATTTCAAGCTTAATACGTTTAAAGACAGATTCAAAATAGACCCTAAACGAAGCCGTGTTTTCCAAAATAGCACTTGCTGCAACCAAATCACCAGTAGTTAAACATTGCTCTACTTTCTCAAAAAGATCTGGCATCTGTAAAACACTATCAACATTTTTTTCTATTAATTCTCTACTAAGCATACTAAATCACTTAAAATTATTTAAATATTTTGATTTTTTTATAATTTTATAATAAAAAATATTATTTTAACTAGATTATTAATAAAATCAACTTAATCTTTAACAAAAAAAAAAAAACGATTTAAGCAATACTTTGGTTTTGTTTAGATAAAATCAGCAGAAATTTTTGTTTATAAGGAAAAAAAATGTCAAAAAGATGTGCAATAACTGGCAAAGGACCAATGGTAGGCAACAACGTGAGCCACGCCAACAATAAAACTAAAAGAAGATTTTTACCAAATCTTAGAACTATCCGTGTTACTCTAGAAGATGGCACAACAAGAAGAATAAAAGTTGCTGCTTCTACTCTAAGAACTATGAAAAAGCAGTCAAACTAAGAGATAAAATGAAGAGGAATTTATGTCTTTTCTCTCAAGACTTTTAAAATTCCTCAACTGGTCAAACTCCGCAAAACCAGAAATAAGCCTAGATACTGAGCTTTACGAACAACTAAAACCTTTTAGATTTCCACTAATTTCAGTCGTACTACTGTTACTTTTTGGAACACTGGGTTATATCTTTATAGATAACTTCTCTCTCATAGATGCCTTTTACCAAGCAGGCATGACCTTCACGACGGTCGGTTTTACCGAAGTTGCGCCCATAACTCCAAAGGGGCGAATTTTTACTATAACATTTATCCTTGTTGGCTTCATTATTTTTACGCTATCAATCGGTATCGTTGTAGAAGTTCTAAAAAGAGGCACATTAATTAGCATTTTAAAGGAAAGGCGCATGCTTTACAAGATCGCAAGACTAAAAAATCACTTCGTTATTTGTTATCACAACCTCTACACGATCGAGCTTAGCGCTCAGTTTCGTGAAAATCACATACCATTTGTAGTGGTTGACGATAGAGAGGATATCGCAGAAATAGCTCAAATTTACAAGTATCCATACTTCATAAAAGCTCAGCCTCATACTCAAATCGCCTTTTTAAAAACGCATCTTTCAAGTGCAAAAGGACTAATTACTCTTAGTCCAAATATCGCTGATAATATCGCACTTATCGCTTCTGTTAGACTTTATGAAAAAGAGATAGGCCGCAAAAAACCTTACCACATCATCACAAACTCAGATAGCGAAGATGATACGCAAAGGCTAAAAAAACTTGGTGCTGATAACGTAGTAAGCCCATCTCGCCTAGTCGCACAGCGTCTAAGCGCCATGAGCGTAAGACCTGATATGGAAAATTTACTCGAGCAATTTCTATACACAAAAAGCTCGCCTATCGACATAGAAGAAATTCTTGTGCCTGACTACTCTTGGATCAGGTTTAAAAGACTAAAAGAGACGCACCTAAGAAATATCACAAATGCTGACGTGGTAGGCATTAGAGATATAAACAACAAATTTATCCCGATGCCAAATGGTGACACTCTAATTGGCACAGGCACAAAGCTTTTAGTTATCGGTACAGTTGATGGCATACGTCTAACCAAACGCCTAGTAAAGAGCAAGCACAAGCCAGAAGAGCTAAAATACGTTTAGTTTTTGCATTTTGTGATAAATTTGGCTTAA
>CAUSWS010000236.1:0-2525 GCA_963535265.1 uncultured Campylobacter sp.
CAGGTTGTTTGAACAATCTTTTGCATAGATTTCCTTTCAAGTAATATTTCTAATAGTTCGGTTATTATATACCTTATAAAATAAAAGTAGTTTTAAAATTAATATTTTTTTTTAATTTTCTTTTAAGTAATATGCAAAATTTGCATATTACTTTGATGCTGAATTTATAAGACTTTACTATTTTTATATTAGTTTAATTTTTATGAGTATTTATATTTGGTGCTAAAATACTTTATTACGAAGTAGATTCTTAATCTGCTTTATTTGTTTCTAATTTGATAAAACATTTATATTTTTTGGTTATTTTATGTTGGCAAGCTCGGCAAAAACCTATTATAAACTAATGGGTATTGAGCTATGATAAAAACCATATTCTTGAAAACTAATAAACATGGAGAATTTAAAAAATAAACATATATATCCTATTTCTAAATTTTATAAAAGGGTTTCATATAAACTATATAGTCTTTCATCCATTACAAAAACTATAGAAATAGTAGAGATTACTTAAGTTTTTAGAAAAGTAATTAGTAAAATAACTAAAAATATCAGAATTTTAATGTCTAAAGAGTTATAGAATATATCTAATTTTTCAGAAGACATAGGAAATAGATAAGGGTTGCTTTGTAACTAAGTTAGTTAAAGTGCCACACAAATTAACTAATAATAACATTACATGATTTTTATGAGCTAGCTGAGATTGTAATTTATTATGATAGTAATAAGACTTATGAGTTATGTGGCTTAATCTCATTATGTGGTAAAATATTTTAAGAATAAATTTATTAATGGTAAAAATCTTATATCTGGATATAAAATTTTTAGATGCAAATTTGTCTTGCTGTCACAAGTGGATGAAGATATACTAAACATAGATTATATAAACAAAAAAAAGAATTTCTTGTTTCATCATAAGAGTATGAGTCTAGGTGTCAAAACATTAAAAATACAAAAAATTGTGTTAAATCCTATTAAGCCTATAAAAGAAAATCTATTTAAGTTCTGTTGAGGCTAATACAAAAATACAGAAAAGAAAAAGTTATAAATATAAAATAATCATTGCCAATATAATAAAATTAAAAATAAATTTTTTGTCTATAAGAATAGTTTTTAAATTTTTCCTTTTAAGGGTTATTTAAATTTTTGGCTATGATTTGCCATTCCTTTGCGAGCTTTTCAAGGCTAAATTTAGCATTTGCAGGGCTGGTTGATGGTAGTTTTGTTACCTCATTTTTTGTCGCTTTTATGATCTCTCCCTCCAAGTATTTTTTACAAATTTCATAAGCTTTGCCGCCGTTTGCGTAAACCCGCGTGATCTTTGCCTCTTTAAATAATGGCTTTAAATTTACAGGTACGATCTTGCTCATTTTTACGTCGCTTGAGCCCTCTATCTCGCACGATATCGCTGCGTCATATATCGCGATGTGATGAGAGAGTAGAAATTTTATCTTTTCATCCGTGCTCGCAGGTAGTGGAGCGTTTAAAATCCCAGCTAGCACCCGCCAAAAGCGATTTTGCGGATTTGTATAATAAAAGCCAAATTTACGAGAGATGACAGATGGAAATGAGCCTAGGATCAAAATTTTAGAGTTTTTATCAAAGATTGGCTTAAAAGGGTGCGTTTGGCTCATATTTTGCCTTTTAAATTTAATGAAATTTTCTCTTGCCGTTTAAATTTGGCAAGAGAAATTTAAATTTACTCAGCGCTTTGCGCAGTTTCGCTGCTCTCTATCTCGTCGCTAAAGTCTGCTAGGCTTAAGCGTTTTAGCTGGCGGTAGCGTCTTTGCGCGTCAGCTTTGTTTTTAGCTAGTAGCTCGTCTGCGTGCTCAGGGTTGGTTTTTTTAAGCGAGTTGTAGCGAACTTCGTTTAGCAAAAACTCTTCATAAAGCGACCAGTCTGGCTCTTTTGAGGTGATTTTAAGTGGATTTTGCCCCTCTTTTAAAAGGCGCGGATCGTATAGATATGTCGGCCAGTACCCGCATTTGGTCGCTAGCTCGCCTTGGCCGCCTGACTGCGACAAGCCGCCTTTGATGCCGTGAGCGATGCACGGAGAGTAGGCGATGATGAGGCTTGGGCCGTCATATGCTTCGGCCGCTGCGATCGCTTTTATCACGTTTGCTTGGCTCGCGTTTGAGTTGATCTGCGCTACGAAAATATTGCCGTAAGTCATCGCGATGTAGCCAAGGTCTTTTTTCTGAGCCGGTTTGCCGCTAGCTGTAAATTGTGCTATCGAGCCTGCGCGGCTTGATTTTGAGCTTTGACCGCCAGTGTTTGAATAAACTTCGGTGTCAAGCACTAGCACGTTTACGTTCTCGCCGCTTGCTAGCACGTGGTCAAGTCCGCCAAAGCCGATATCATACGCCCAGCCGTCGCCGCCGATGATCCATTGTGATTTTTTGACGAGAAATTTCTTAAGCTCTAAAATTTCTTTAACGCCTGGCGCGCTTAAATTTTGCTCTAAAATAGGCACTAAATTTTTCGTGATCTCTTGCGTTTTAACGCCATCATTTTTGAAATTTATCCAG
>CAUSWS010000237.1:0-2505 GCA_963535265.1 uncultured Campylobacter sp.
GCGTCAAGCTTTTCGCCCTTGTAGTAAAGCGTGCTGCCGTCTCTTGCAAAGCCAGCGTCAAAGATAGGCTCTAAATTCAGACTTTCAACCCTTTTTGTCCTGTAAAAATAAGGGCTATCATCGTAGCTTTTTATAAAAACGTGAACAATGTTTTTCATAATGGCGCAAAATTCGCTATATCCTGACTCTTTCTCGCTTCTAGTGCCACAATAATAGCTTATCTTGCCATCACTTATATAGCCATTGCCAAGCACCTTAGCACTTTTTGGATCAAGACCAGGCAAAATTTCTCTAGCGCAATAGACATGATTTTTATCAGCCGCCACGTTTGAGTAATCATACGCGTGTTTTAGCTTTAAGACCCTAAAACTAGCCTCATCGACGCCTTTTAGCTCATACTTGCCACTGCCTGAAATTTGAACGTAAATTTTACCCTCAGGCGAGCGGTAAAACTCGCTACTATCAATGTTTGCAAAGCTTCTTTGATACTCGCCCTCATGCCATAGATAAAGCATCGCCAAAACAAAAAATAGCGTCAAAATGACAAAAAGATAAAGTATCTTAGTCGCAATTTTTCTCATTATCTATAATCATCCACTCTTTTTTTAAGCTCGCTTTTTTGCTTTTTGTTTTTAAAAATAGCGCCAACTACCGAGGCCACAAATGCAATGGCAAGAAATATCCAGTAGGCATATTTTTGCGAGTAATCATCAAAGTCGCTTATCGCATCGATCACCACCTCGCCCTCAGCTGGCACCATAGCGCCTTGATCTACCATTTTTACTATCTCATCAAGTTTTAAATTCTCAACATTTGAGTCATAAGGACGAGTGAGGATTTCAACCACGCCAAGGTCGTTTATATCATAAACACTGCTGTTAAAATGCCAGCCGTAGCCGACGTTATCAAAATAATATGTCTTATCGCCGTTTGCATAGACCGCTCCGTAGCCATCGTTTCTTACAAGCCCTATCTTTCGCCACTGCTCTTTTGTATCAAGCCTTACGATACATGTGTGGCGTGAGCTTAGGCCGTGGCTAATTTTTGTGTTGTGCCAAATTTCATAGGTTTTTAAAAAATATGTCTTGCCATCACTTATCACCACGTCGCCGTATAACGGCGTTATCTCGCCTTTAAACGGATCGTCTCCATCTCTTACAAACTCACCCTCATCTATGCTGTTATACCACTGCCACTTTCGCTCCCAGTGATAGATACCGCCTTTGCCACGAAAGAGCGCATGATAGGTGTGCCTGTCTTCTAGGTTAAAAAGTGGCTCGTATGGGGCAAATTTTGGATCAAATTCATGGTTGTTTGCATAGACCATGCCAGAATTTGGCTCATAAAGATAGTGAATGCGCCATATCTCGCCGATATCACGCATTTGCGGGCTAAATTTGATCCCTAGCTTTGTGCTATCATAATAGACATTTTCTCCGTCAGTCGTAAAATGCAAGCTCCTTCTGCCAGATGCCTGCTCGATATATCGCATTTTGCTGGCATTTGCGCCATCTAGCTCTTTGCCATCATGATAGACCTTTACTCCGTCACTTGCATAGCCAAAGCCCAAGATCGCTGCTAAATTTGCGTTATCAACCTGCCTAAATTTATAGATATGGGTTTGCGCTTTTGGGGTTTTAAACATTTTATGTGAGAGGATGTCCCAAAACTCTTTAAGTGCGGATATTTCGAGGTTTGTCTCGCTTTCGCTATCGCAAAAGTATGTTATCTTGCCGTCGCCAAAATAGCCATTACCAAGTGCTATAACACCATTTGGATCAAGCCCACTCATCACAAGGTTACCGCAATATACCGCCTTATCGCTAGCGCCAACGTTTCTGTTGTCGTATTTGCCGGTGTCAATGTATCTAAATTTGCTGGCCCTCACGCCTATTAGCTCAAATTTACCCCCACTTGGCACCATGGCATAGACCTTGTCATCTTTGACGTAAAAATAGCTATTATTTAACTCTTTACTATCGCCAATGTCGTCATCTAAAATAGTAGCTAACCCAAAGATAAAAAAGTAGGTAGCAAAAAATATCACAACAATGGCGATCACTACAGAGATTAGCGGATGTTTTTTTAACATTTTAGCCTCGTTTCAAACAAATTTAGCGACCTCATCATGGTGCAAAAACCTTTCATAAATTTAAATTTCAAAGTACCTATCCAAATATAAAATATCTAAAAATTAAAAACCTAAAATATACAAATTTACCCATCAAAAACAAAAAAACAAGCAGCTGCTAATGTAATAATAAGCCTAATAATATCAAATTCCAGCGTAACCCCGTAATAAATAAAGACTGACGCAATAAAGCAAAAATAAAAATAACCAAGCATGAAGATCAAATTTGCAATCCTTGCAAAAACTCCTGACTCCTCGCTGTTTTTTGCGATTAGCCAAATGGTTTCCATTTTATTTAAAAAACCAACCCTCTTATATTTTATCTTGACTAGATCGCCTACTTCATATTTTTCTATCTCTGGTGAAAACACCCC